>JALWNR010000443.1 GCA_027083715.1 Bacteroidales bacterium | reverse complement strand
TAGTAGCAAACATTGCTGTATCATTATTTTTAGCCAAAGCATTATTCACATTAGCCATTACTTCATCTAATGCATAGTTGCGTTGTGCTTCTGCTTGTAACAAAGTTTTAGTAATTACCATAAATAATGCAGAAGGCACTCCCTTCCCCGAAACATCAGAAATAATAAAACAAAAATGCTTTTCATCTATAAAAAAGAAATCGTAAAAATCACCTGCAACCTCTTTAGCCGGCTCCATAATTGCAAACACATCAAACTCAGTACGGTCAGGGAAAGGTGGAAAAACATGAGGCAACATTCTTCGTTGAATTTCTTTGCCAACATTTAGTTCGCTCTGAATTCGCTCTTTTGCAGCAGTAGTTTCTTTCAAATTTATAATGTACTCATTTAAATCGGCAGTCATTTTATTAAATGCATTTGCCAAATCACCTATTTCATCTTTCGAACGTATTTTTATTTGATATGATAAATCTCCTTGGGCTACTCTTTCAACTCCTTTATGCAAATAATCCAAAGGCTTCATCATAAACGCAGTAACACGATTCAATAAAACAACCGTAATTAGTAACAAAATACTCATCATTAAAATAAGTCGTTTTTTTAAACTACTCACCGCTTCTTCCGTTTTACGCATTGAAAATCCTATTCGGAAAGAGCCCCAGTGTTTGCCTTTCACAAAAACAGGCGAAGACATTTTCCACATCTCTTCTCCTGTGTCCCGATGATACACTTCCAAAATGTATGCTGCAGTATCATTTTTAGCCGCATTTTTATCGTAATAAACCCTTTTTGAACGACTATTCAGATTATCTTTTTCATAATTTCCCGTTAAAGGAAAATTATAAACCCTATTATGTGCCGGAGTATATCCCTGATTATCACACAAAACAGCAAACTCAACTTCCGGATCTTTAAAAAATTCATCTTGAATAGCTACTATTAAAGTATCCAATAATATATCTAAACCCGTTTTGTAATGATATTTTTGAATATTGGCAATCTGAGTATTGTTAATTCCTTCGTTTTTATATTTTATTAGAACCGAGTCAGGGAAAGGTATTGGGACTAAACTATCATTAAACAATTCATCTAACGTATAAATATGGTGTTCTGCAACATTGTCTAATATTTCGCTCATCACCTTTGCACCTGTTTGGGCTGCCGCGATACCTTTTTGCAGCATCATATCTTTTAACTGCTTCGATCGGTCTTTAACAAGGTATCCTGTAAAAATACTGACAATAGTTCCTAATAGAATAACTAAAAAAAATGAAAGCCGAAATGAAAGTTTTTTAAACATATATAGTAATAAGCTCCGGTTAGTAATTAGCACAAAAAGAAAAACAGGGAATTCTAATTCCCCATCTCTGACATAAATTTAATCCTCATCAGGCGAATATCATCTTCACTATACTCATCTTCTCCAAGTTCAGCCAATGCATCACTAACCGATTCGGTTTCAGCCTCTCTAAAATAATCATATATTTCTTCTTGATGTTCTTCGTCCAAAATTTCATTAATATAATAATCCAAATTAATTTTGGTTCCGGAGTTTACAATAGCTTCAATTTCAGTTAAGAGTTCACTCATTTCAATCCTTTTGGACTCGGCAATATCTGTAAGAGAAATTTTTCGGTCAATACTTTGTATTATATAAACTTTATTTACAGATTTATTGACTACCGATTTAACCACCATGTCTTGTGGTCTTTCAATCTCATTTTCATCAACATAGCGTTTAATCAGTTCAATAAACTCTTTACCGTAGCGCATTGCCTTTCCTGTTCCAACCCCTACAATTTGTTTTAACTCATCTAAGGTAATAGGATATTGTATAGACATATCTTCCAAAGAAGGATCTTGAAAAATCACAAAAGGCGGTACACCTTTTTGTTTAGATACTTTTCGGCGTAAATCTTTCAACATTTTAAAAAGAGTAGGATCTGCGGCTCCTCCCCCACTACCTGCTCCGCTTGGAATTTCTTTTTCCAACTCATCATAATTATGATCTTTACTTAATTTAATCGAATAGGGTGATTTCATAAATTCACGACCTTTTTCAGTTATTTTAAGCAAACCGTAATTTTCTATATCTTTTTCAATCAAACGCATCACCAAAGCCTGCCTTATTACACCATTCCAAAACTTAATATCGTGCTCTTTACCAACTCCAAAAAGTTTGAGATGATCGTGTTTGTATGATTTTATTGCAGCATTAGAATTTCCGGTAAGTATATTGGCAACATGGTCGGATTTGTACATTTCTTTAATTTCTTCTATCACCTTTAAAACGGTAAGTACAAAATCTTTTCCCTCAAACTGTTCCTTTGGATTTAAACAGTTATCACAGTTACCGCAAGGCTCCTCCATAATTTCACCGAAATAATTCAAAAGCAGTTTAGGACGACAAACAGAAGACTCGGCATATGCCACTGTTTCTAACAAAAGTTGTTTACCAATTTCCTGTTCGGCAACCGGTTTTCCTTGCATAAATTTTTCCAACTTTTGTATGTCTTTATAACTATAAAAGGCAATACATTTACCTTCACCCCCATCACGTCCGGCACGTCCGGTTTCTTGGTAATAACCTTCCAAACTTTTAGGGATTTCGTAGTGGATAACAAAACGCACATCAGGTTTATCAATACCCATTCCAAAAGCAATGGTAGCCACAATCACATCTACTTCTTCCATCAAAAACATATCCTGATTTTTAGAGCGCGTAGCAGAGTCCATTCCTGCATGATATGGCAATGCTTTTATCCCGTTAACCACAAGTGTCTGAGCTAATTCTTCAACCTTTTTACGGCTTAGGCAATATATTATTCCCGATTTCCCTTCATTTTCTTTTACAAATCGAATAATTTGTTTTTCAGGATTAATTTTTGGGCGTACTTCATAATACAAATTCGGACGGAAAAATGAAGATTTAAAAACATTGGCATCCAGCATTCCCAAATTTTTCTGGATATCATGCTGCACTTTTGGAGTTGCCGTAGCTGTCAGTGCAATAACCGGAGCTACACTTATTTCTTCAATAATAGGACGAATTTTGCGGTATTCAGGTCTAAAATCATGCCCCCACTCCGAAATACAGTGAGCCTCATCTACAGCATAAAATGAAATTTTTACCTGTTGCAAAAAATCTATGGTATCCTGCTTTGTCAAAGATTCAGGAGCCACATACAATAACTTGGTTTTCCCCGATAAGATATCTTCTTTTACCTGAATGATTTGACTCTTCGATAAAGAAGAGTTCAAAAAATGAGCAACGCCATCCTCTTCACCAAAACTTCTCATTGCATCTACCTGATTCTTCATCAAAGCAATTAATGGCGATATAATAATAGCCGTTCCATCCATTATTAACGCCGGTAATTGATAAATCAATGATTTTCCACCGCCTGTTGGCATTAAAACAAAGCCATCTTTACCATTTAAAACATTACGAATGGCCTCTTCTTGCTTTCCTTTGAATTTATCAAATCCAAAATACTTTTTCAAATAATGTTCCAATTTTACATCTTTCTCTACTGCCATTTTTTACACCTATTTCCTTTTATATCAAGCTATTAAAAAAATTTCACAAATATAACTATAGCCTTGTTATTTTTCTAAATTATAATATTATTTTTTACAATAAGTTTGTATGACCAGAATTATAT
>JALWNR010000442.1 GCA_027083715.1 Bacteroidales bacterium | reverse complement strand
ATAATTACCTTCGGTGATGTGCTTCGCAGTTCATGAAATTCTCTTTATGCAGATACGAGGCACCGAATTCCGCCGACATATTCCTTATATTTCAAGGGATTTGTAACGAAGTAGAACCTGTTCCGATTTATCGGAATGCGTGAAGAGAATTTCAAGCGACACCCAACCTTTAGCCTCATAAGCCGAAGGCGAATAAATTTGAGTACGTTTATTTTGCAATAAAACGCACTTAATATACTGATAATAAACACATTGTAGCATAATCATAACAAAAGCGGTGAATTTTGCGGGATAAATTGCTTTTCAAGATTATTTCTATTAGTTGTGTTGTTGTGTTTTGCGGTTTTATTGCTTACATTTTACTCTGTTATTCTGCTTTTCTCTTTTTTTCATTTTATAATAGAATTTGTTCAGCTCACTGTGATGCTAATCAAATATTTAATGTAAATTTGTTTTTGTAAAATCAAATAAATACGTTAATGGAAAATCTTCAAAACAAAGGTTCGTTTCTTGAACGCCTTACTTTTTTACTTTTATTTAGTGTTTTACTGGTTTATATTCTTGTTGTAGCGAAACATATTCTTTACCCGATTGTTTTGGCTTTGCTATTTTCCTACTTTATTTTTCCAATAGTTAATTTTTTAGAAACAAAAGCAAAATTTCCTCGGGTTTTAGCTATTTTAAGTTCTTTTGTTCTATTTGGTGTGATTTTGTTTGGCGTAGGTAATCTTTTCATCACTCAAATAAAACATTTTAGTGGAGATATGCCCCATTTAAAAGAACAGGTAAAATTAAACATTGCTTATTTGCAATCCTTTATCGATAGTAAATATGTGATTAGTCCCGAAGATCAAAATTCTTGGCTTCGCGAAAAGGTAATTGCTATTTTAGAAAGTAGTAAAATTAATTTGTCAAAAATAGTGATTAGTGCCACAGGAACTCTTGAAGCCTTAGTTTTTATCCCAATATTTAGCTTTTTTATGCTTAATTATCGAGAAAGAGGTAAATATTTTATTTTAATGTTGGTTAAAATTAGGCATGGAGAACTTACTGAGAGTTTATTGCAACAAATATCAAAAGTTACTATAAAATATGTGAGTGGTGTTGCTATGGTGATGGGGATTTTGGCTTTGTCTCATGCTATTGCTTTTAGTATTATCGGGTTACAGTATGCTGTTGTAATTGCTATACTTACTGCTTCTATTTCAATAATTCCATATTTCGGAACTTTAGCCAGTGCATCAATTCCTTTGTTTTTTGCAGGGGTTACTCAGGGAAATCCATATGTTTTACTCGCTTTGCTTATTTATTTTTGGATCATAATTTTTATCGATCATAATATTCTTACACCCATGATTGTTGGTGGCAATGTTGCATTAAATCCATTAATCACCATCATCGGTATTATAGTTGCTGCCAATATTTGGCAAATACCCGGAATGATTGTTATTGTTCCTATTTTGGCAGTTATTAAAATAATTTGTGATAATGTTGAAAAGTTAAAGCCTTGGGGCTATCTTCTTGGAACCGAAAAACGAATTTCTACCCTTAAACGTATTAGGCAGATTATTGATGAGCGCAAAAAACGTAATCTTATTGGTAAATAGCTTATATTTAGCCTTTGAGGCTATGGTTTAAATTAATGGATGCCTATAAATTGTTTATTATCAGTTATGTAATGAACATTTCTCTGCTTTGCTGATTGCAAACAGATTATCGCCATTGTTCAAGGCAGTTGAACAAACAATTGAAACGCTGATTATCCCGGATTACACAGATACCACACAGATTTTATACTTAACCGCAATAATTCATGAAATTATCTTTAAGCAGATATAAGGCATCGAATTCCGCCGACATATTATTATATTTCAAGGAATTCGTAACGAAGTAGATGCTTAAAGAGAATTTCAAGCGACACCCAAATTTGAGTGCGTTTATTTTGTCGCAAAATTGACTTAGTATGTTGATAATAAAAATATTACAGTGTGTTTATGGCAAAAGCGGTGAATTTTGCGGGTTAAACCATTGCCAAATTTAACGAACTATTGTATTATATTCATTTCAAATAATGCATTATTTTTATTTCTGATTTTTGCTATATTACCGCCAATTATGTTTAGGTAATTCAAAATTACTTAACTGTAAATTAATTTTATATATTTTAAAAAAGAATGATTATGAAAAATGTTTTTATTAGTAGTTTAATTGTTGTGGTATTTTTGTTTGCCTATTCTTGTAGTCCTTGTTCTGATGAAGGAAATCAGAATAAAACGGAACATACGGAAAAAAGTGATAAGCATAATGCTGAAGATGGAAAATTAGTGCTTAATAATGGAAAACCATGGGATACTCAAGTTGAAATGACCAATCGAGTTAATAATATGATGCAATTATTAAACGGCTTTTCTGATTATGATAATGTTGATGCTTATAAAAATCTTAGCACAGCTTTAAGTCATGAATTTGATATGATTTTTAAAGAATGTACAATGACCGGTGAAGCACACAATCAATTGCATAATTTTTTAATACCTGTTAAGGATATGTTAGAAGCTCTTAATTCATCAGATGTGCAAAAATGCAAACAGGGCTATGATCATTTAAAAGCACATTTATCTGAATACAGTACCTATTTTCAATAAAGTTTTATAAAAAAAACAAACTATTCTCTGATTAATTGGATTAATCCGCCTATTTTTTTACTATCTATGCGAATTAAGGGTTAAGTTATGTTTTTAAGGAAAAAGGTTGTAATGTGCTGTATGCAATACTGTTGTGGCTTAGTCCTGAAAGGGCGATATATTTTAGCCCCGTATGAAGCGAAGCGAAATGCGGGGTTTGGTAATCGTTAAAGTATTAGCGATGCAAGTAATAAAGCTGATTAAAGAAAGAAAGATACATGCATCGCAAATTACAATTATTTTCAACCCTTAATTCACATTATCTATAAATTGAACCTTTGATAAAGCTCTAAACTTTGTCAAAGGTTCTGAATATATCATTGGTAACCCACATTATTACCTTCGGTGAGGTGCTTCGCAGTTCACCGGTTTTTATTGATTTTTTTAATATTATCTGATTAATTGACAATTACAAGTATTGCGGTTAACAAGGTATTACATATCTTTATCGGATATAGTACTACTGAACTCACGTGTTCATTTAGCTTACCCTTTGTTTTAAATTCTATACTCTTTTTTTGGTATTAATATTGCAATTATAATTTGTATGAAGGATAATTCTTAATGAAATGTATCATAAGAGTAATTAACCGCAATAATTCATGAAATTCTCTTTATGCAGATACGAGGCACCGAATTCCGCCGACATATCTTTATATTTTTTACAAGCGTAGCTTGTAAAGAGAAAAGTTCAAGGAATTCGTAACGAAGTAGAACCTGTTCCGATTCATCGGAATGCGTGAAGAGAATTTCAAGCGACACCTAAATTTGAGTGCGTTTGTTTTGTGATAAAACTCACTTAATGTGTTGATAGTAAATGTATTGTAATGTAGCTATAACAAGAGTGGTGAACTGCGAAGCACCTCACCGAAGGTAATTTTGCGGGTTAAAGTTAGTCTATGAAACAAGATACTTAGTTTATAAAGTCTTCATTAGTTGGAAAGGATAAAAGATGCTTAACAGGATATCGGGATAAATAAAATGTCAGACTTTATAATTGTACTGATATGTAC
>JALWNR010000441.1 GCA_027083715.1 Bacteroidales bacterium | reverse complement strand
GCCTTTTTTATTGATTAAAATCTGATAAAAATCAGACTCTGCTATTAAACACAAATAGTCATTTTTAAATTGACTAATAATCAATTGATTACATAAATGTGTTTTTTTCTAAATTCCATTAAAATCATTTTTTACTTTGTAAAATTTACATACATTTGACGAAAATTTTGTAAATTACCAAACTATAAATTAATTAAGAAAATAATTGATGGAAGCAAAAGTAAAACAATTTATGGAAGGAGTTATCGCCAAAAATCCGGGCGAAAAAGAATTCCACCAAGCGGTAATGGAAGTTGCTGAAAAGTTGATTCCTTTTATCGAAGAAAATCCAAAATATGCACATGCAAAAATTTTAGAGCGAATGGTAGAGCCTGAACGCACTATTATGTTTCGTGTGCCATGGGTTGACGACAATGGTGAAGTGCAAATAAACCGTGGTTACCGAGTTGAATTTAACAGTGCTATTGGTCCTTACAAAGGAGGTTTACGTTTTCACCCGAGTGTAACTTTAAGTATTTTAAAGTTTTTGGGCTTTGAGCAAGTTTTCAAAAATAGTTTGACTACTTTGCCTATGGGAGGTGGTAAAGGTGGTTCTGATTTTAATCCGAAAGGTAAATCAGACAACGAAATTATGCGTTTTTGCCAAAGTTTTATGACCGAACTTTATCGACACATTGGCCCTAATACGGATGTACCTGCCGGTGATATTGGAGTAGGCGGACGTGAAATTGGCTATTTGTTTGGGCAATACAAACGCCTAAGAAATGAGTTTAGCGGTGTACTTACCGGAAAAGGTCTTGAATGGGGAGGAAGTTTGATGCGTCCGGAAGCAACCGGTTTTGGTGTTGTTTATTTTGCACAAGAAATGCTACAATCAAAAGGTGATACCTTAAAAGGGAAAACCGTTGCAGTATCCGGATTTGGTAATGTGGCTTGGGGTGCAATTACAAAAGCTACACAATTGGGAGCTAAAGTAGTTACTATTTCTGGTCCTGACGGATACATCTATGACCCTGATGGTATTAGTGGTGAAAAAATAGAGTATCTATTAGAACTTCGAGCAACCAATAACGACATAGTTCAACCTTATGCTGAGGAATTTGATGTTGAATTTTTTGAAGGTAAACGTCCTTGGGAGGTAAAAGTCGATGTTGCATTGCCTTGTGCTACTCAAAATGAGTTGAATGGTGAAGATGCAAAACAATTAATTGAAAATGGTGTGGTTTGTGTTACCGAAGGTGCAAATATGCCTTGCACTCCTGAGGCAATTGAAGCCTTTCAGGAAGCAAAAGTATTGTTCTCGCCGGGTAAAGCCTCTAATGCCGGTGGTGTAGCAGTTTCCGGGTTGGAAATGAGCCAAAACTCAATGCGCTATAATTGGACTGCCGAAGAAGTGGATAAAAAATTACATATTATTATGAAGGATATCCACTCGGCTTGTGTAAAATACGGAACCGAAGAGGATGGATACATTGATTACGTGAAAGGTGCAAATATTGCCGGTTTTGTAAAAGTAGCCGACGCAATGCTTGCGCAAGGTGTTGTGTAAATTTAAAATATAAGTGTTTTTTTGAATATTGAAGGGTAGCTATGCTACCCTTTTTTATTTGTAGAAAACTCAGGTAGAGTTAAAAAAAATAAAAAAGCTGCAAAAATTCAACTGTGTTTGAATTTTAAAATGAGTTTACAGTTTATAATTTTCCACAAAATATTCCACATATTCCGGTATTTTTGTTCCACGGTAATAGGGTAAGTTCATTAAAAGATAAGGCTTTCCGGAAGGTGTTTGATATTTGTTTGTTTATCAGTTTATTGTTGTTTTTTTGTAACAAAACAAACCCAATTTTATGTAAATCTTGTAACAAAGCAAGGGTAATTTGCTTTTACTCAAATAAGAATTTTCAATTTTTGAAAGAATTTTTTACTTTTAGGCAAATATTGTAGCAAAAAAATGAAAGCAAAACGAATAGGAATATTTCCCGGCTCTTTTGATCCTTTTACTATTGGGCATGAGTCTATTGTACGGCGTGCCTTGCCACTGTTTGATGAGTTGATTATATCCATAGGATATAATTCGGCAAAAAAAGGTTTTTTCCCATTGGAAAAACGTGTGCGATGGATTAAACAAATTTTTTCTGACGAACCCAAAATTTCGGTAGATACTTATGAAGGATTGACCGTTGATTATTGCAAAAGAAAAAATGCAAAATATATTTTACGCGGTTTGCGAACGGCTGCTGATTTTGAATATGAACGTGCCATAGCGCAAATGAACTTTATGCTTTCGCACGGTATTGAAACCGTATTTTTGCTTACGTTTCCCGAACATTCGCCAATCAGTTCAACCATTGTTCGCGAAATATTGCGTCATGGAGGTGATGTAAGTCAGTTTGTGTCGGATGCTATTGATTTGAATGAATGATGTTTAAATAGATTAATTGACTTAGTCACTTAAACAATAATGTTCTGTAAATTCATTTGATTTTAACATCTATATCAAATAAAATACATAATATTATTCTCTGTGAAGCTTTGTGGTACTTTGAGAGACTCTGTGAAATAATTTTGTATTTTTAGTTGTTTCAGAAAGATGTACTAAGCAGACACAAAGTTTCTCAGAGTTTTATATCTTTTTTAGATGGTATTACTACTATAAACAAAGACTCAACAAATAAAAAAATTGACAATTAATCTGCCTAAGTCAATAGATTAATTACGGAACAGATTTTGCAATATCAATAAACAAAATATTATGCGTAAAAAATTTCAAATAATATTAACCTTAACTCTGGTTATTATTTTCCAAATTGCGTTTTGGAGTTTGGCTTTTTTATCCAAAAAGTATATTCACGATGAAGTGGTAGAACAGGTTAAAACTGATAATAAAATTATCGGAGAGCAAATTATTCGTTTATTGCGTAAATCTTATTTGTCGGTTGAAGATACAAAAACTGATAAAACTTTGCAACATCTTTGCGATTCGGTTAAGTTGCCTAATGGAGGATTTATTTGTGCTATTGATATACGCGGTAATATGGTTGCTGCTCCCGGATTGAAACAAGGAATGACTGTGCCTTTTGGAGCTACACTTCAACATTTTGATGATATAAAAAGGTTTGAAACTACCGATTTAGATGTCGATAAGGTTTTTGATGGGTATGCGCATTTTGAAAAAGATGGAAGAACTGATCTTGTTTCTTCGTTGCCGTTGAATAATGAAATGCGTTTGTTTGTTCATCAAAATAATGAGTTTATTGAAAAAAGAGCTGCAAAATATGTAAAACCTATTCTTTTATTTGGAATGATTATTACTGTTATTGTTGGTTTGTTTACCTATTTAACGGCTGACAGAATTGTAAATCAGTACGAAAGTAAAATTGAAATCCAGAATAATGAACTAAAAAATGCATTAGAAGAAATTCGTTTGCAAAAGCAAGAAATTGAAATAAAAAATACAGAGCTTGAAAAACAGAAAAAAGAGATAACTGACAGTATTCAATATGCCAAAAGGATTCAACAAGCTGCCTTACCTTCTAAAAAGCTTGGAAAAGATATAATTGAAGAGCATTTTATATTATTCATGCCCCGTGATATTGTTAGCGGTGATTTTTATTGGTATCATGAGTTAGAAAATCATGTGGTTATAACCGCTGTTGATTGTACAGGTCATGGTGTACCTGGAGCTTTTATGAGCATGCTGG
>JALWNR010000440.1:504-3710 GCA_027083715.1 Bacteroidales bacterium | reverse complement strand
ATAGCAATCGGGAAGGTCAGCGATGAATTGAGTAAATTTTCTGAAAATAAAAATTTTCACAGCTTAAAAGGTTGTGCTACATTTTGGGGGATTAGCTCAGTTGGTTAGAGCGTCCCGATAGCAATCGGGAAGGTCAGCGATGAATTGAGTAAATTTTCTGAAAATAAAAATTTTCACAGCTTAAAAGGTTGTGCTACATTTTGGGGGATTAGCTCAGTTGGCTAGAGCGTTTGACTGGCAGTCAAAAGGTCAGCGGTTCGATTCCGCTATTCTCCACAAAGGAATTACGGTTTTATATGTAATTCCTTTTTTTTTTGCCGACATGCCTTACTACACCCCAGACATAATATACAGCGAAAAAAAGGACAGATATTACATTGGCTGCAGTTAATTATATGTATCAGACAGGAGTAACCGAATACATTGAATATTTAAATCTGAAGCGTCCTGAAATAGGTTGACTAAAAAATTGTTAATAAGTCAACTTAAAACAGGACTATACGCATCATAATAAATAAAATATTAGAATTTATGACTATCAACTTTTTTAAATATACTGACTTATCGAATACAAAAAAATCAATGAAAAGAATAATTTATTTCAAGATTTGCTCCCCAGTCTTCTTTATTTGCATCTACTGTAACCGGCTGACTGTCGTATGAAAAATAAGTTCTAAACCCAATTTTAAAATTATTGCCTACTAAACCTACTTTGGGATTTAAATTCACATTTAAACGATAACGATTTTTTGAACTATAATAGGGCAAATATTGTATGTTTGCTTCAAGCCAAACTTTGGGTTTGGTAAGCTTATATACTTTCCAGCCCAAAGCAAAATTTCCGGTTATATATTCTGCCGGACTTGTATCACTATAGGGATATTCTTGTTCCATACTTATTCCTGCCAAAGCCGAAAACCGAGTCCAAGAATTAAAAATAATATCGTAAATACCCACAATTGTTAAATCAATACGCATTTTTGTACCTAACTCAGAATTTTGTCCAAAGCCCAAATTTGCCCCATAAGATAATTTGCTTTTTCTCAAATGCTCCCATCCCAATCTTGCATCCGATTTAATCGAGCTTAAACTATCGCCTTGAAAAGTGTAATAAGTATCCCACGAAAAATCATAATATGCAATTTCGCGCCGGTGATTAAGCGCTGTTGAAAAATTAAGGGTTAACAAATCACTACCTTTTGAGTAATTACCCCCAAAGCCAAAGTTTCCGCTTGTTCGTAGCCAAAAGCTTCTTTTCAAAGGAAAAATTTGAGCAATATCATCTACCCTAACAAGCATGTTTCCTGTAGCAAGTACTAAATATACCATTTGTTTTTGTGCTGATGTATCAAACGAACAGTAATAGCGGCTTCCGTTTTGTAATCGGATATCAAAACGTTTTTTACTTTTCAAAGTACTAATTTTAGGAATTTCTACATCAATGGAACCCATTCCGTCCATTTTCCATAAAAGAATTCCATATTGCAATTTTTTTAGCTCACCGGTCATTACATTACCGTTTATATGCACCAAAGTATCTACCTTTTGCGCAAAAACAAAGGAAAACGGTACAAAAACAATGATAAAACTTATAGTTTTGATACGCACTTATTTGCTTTTATAATGAGTTGAAATTTCTTTTTTTAACCGCTTTATTTCTGTTGTAAAATCCAATTCGGGATATTGCTTTGACAAATGTTTGATTTTATCTATTTGCGCTTTTAAAAATTTTTCATGTGCTTCTGTTTCAGGGTGTAATACTTTGTGATTTAGAGCTTTGTTGATTTTTTCAATTTGCTTGCTGATTTGCAAAATTTTATCTTCGATAAAAACATCACAAAATTTTGCCCATATATAATCTACCGCTAATTTATTCGGATGTAAAAAATCATCAGCATAAAAACGATAATCACGTAAATCATCCATCATAATTTCATAGGCAGGAAAATAAAAACTATTTGCTTGCTTTTTTATAATTTCATGAATTGCAACAAACAATACTGATTTACTTAACTGGTTGTTTACGGCTCCGTCTTTCCAATGCCTGACAGGGCTTAAAGTAAAAACCACTTTTAAATCCGGATTAAATAAACGTAAATCTTCAATCATTTTTATCCATACATCCACAATTTCAACTACCGAAAGCATTGCTCTATCAAATAACTGAGCAGGTTGTTTATGGCAATTGGCAACAATTTCACCGCTTTCTTTCAGCCTGTAATACCATGCTGTGCCAAAGGTAACAAACAGTATTTTTGTCTTACGTAAAAAATTATGTGCTAAATTGTTTTGACTATTTATTTTTCTTAAAATTTTTTCCTTTTCGGGATTTGAAAAACTTCCATGATGATGGTAACTAAACCATTTACCTAATGCAAAATTTAAATCTTTTTCTGTAAAAATATTATTTTCAATAATGGCTGTTAATGCATTTTTTACCGAAAACGGATTATAAAGTACTCCAAACGGATTTAAAAGTACCGGAAACTTCAAATCATACAATATTTTACCGATATTATCCGAGAAACATGAACCGATAAAAAAAGACCCACTTTGGTAATCAATTAAAAAAGACGATTTTTTAAGGGAAATTTCTGTACGAAATTGCGACATTATTAGTATTTTTATAGAAAAATCAACGGCTAAGATACAAAAAATGCACTTTATTATAAAAATTAGTACGGATAAGCACAACGGATTATACGACATCACATCGGAAGTTATCCGAATAGTAAAAAAAAGCAGAATTAAAAACGGTTTGGTAAATATTTATGCGCAAGGAGCAACTGCTGCTATTATGATACAAGAAAACTGGGATCAATCGGTACAAAATGATGTGGTTAATTTACTACGTAAATTAATACCGCAAGGCGTTTGGGAGCACGATGCACAAGACGGTAACGGTGATGCACATCTAAAAGCGGGTCTTGTGGGACCAAGCGAAACCATTCCTTTAATTGATGGAAACCCTGCATTAGCAACATGGCAAAATATATTTTTTTGCGAATTTGACGGACCACGCTCAGTAAGAAAAATAGTTATTACGATAATTGAAGCTTAATATTATTTCAATAGATCCATGCCAAATATAAAAACTCTAATTTTTTCACAAAACACATATGATTACAAAAGGGTATTTTTGTTAAATAATTGTTAAATGTCGAAAACACCCTTAAAAAACTAATATTATTTTCTAAAAAATTACG
>JALWNR010000440.1:0-494 GCA_027083715.1 Bacteroidales bacterium | reverse complement strand
CGATTTTTGTACAATAGATATCTTATTTCCTCACATCTTTTTATATGCATATAAGCTATGAGTTACATTGAATTTGACAAAAGTCAGCTTATTAACCTGGAATACTCACTTAAAAGAGAATTTATCCGCTCAAATAGAGCAGGTGCCTATGCTTGCAGTACAATTATTAACTGCAACACACGTAAGTATCATGGTTTACTGATTTGTCCGGTAGATAATTTAGATAATGACAATCATGTATTGCTGTCTGCACTTGACGAAACAGTAATTCAGCGGGATAAAGAATTTCATTTAGCCGTAAGACAGTATCCCGGCGGTGTTTTTCATCCCGGACATAAATATTTAAGAGATTTCAGTTCAGAGCCAATTCCTACGCTAAGCTATCGTGTGGGCGGGGTTATATTGCAAAAAGAAATGTTACTGGCCGAAGAATCTGCATTAGTTTTAATAAAATACACTTTAATTGATGCACATTCACCTACAAAACTTAAACT
>JALWNR010000439.1 GCA_027083715.1 Bacteroidales bacterium | reverse complement strand
GAATTGAATGCAGCCGCAAACCAGCTGGCAAAACAAAATCCTGCAAAGGTAAAAGTACACAAACTGGGGGAGACATTTTCGGGGGTACCGTTTCTGATGCTGGAAATAGGTACCGAAGTAAAAGCTACAAAAAAGAGCAAACCGGCAATTTTTGTCGTAGGTAATCCTGACGGAAGCGTACCGCTTGGCTCAGAAGCTGCTCTGAAATTAGCCAAAGATATTTTGGCAAACAACAAAACAGACCGGTTTACATGGTATATTATCCCTACTTTAAACCCCGAAGCTTTAAATCATTATTTTGAAAAAGTAAAATTCGAGAACACACGAAATGAGCGCCCACACAATGATGATATGGACGATGCTATAGATGAAGATGCACCTGATGATTTAAACGGTGACGGATACATAACCCAAATGCGTGTTTTAGACCCAACGGGAACTTATGTGATTGATGAAAAAGATCCTCGCATTATGCGCAAAGCGGATTTTACTAAAGGAGAAAAAGGAATGTATAAATTGTATCAGGAAGGTTTGGACAACGATGGAGACGGAAAATACAACGAAGACCCTAAGGGTGGAGTAAACAGTAACATTAATTTTCCACATCTATTTAAGCCATACAAACCTACAAGTGGAATTTGGCCCGGCAGCGAAAACGAAGTGTATGCCGTAATGAAATTTGTTACTAAACACCCTGAAATTGCAGCCATTTTTACATTTGGTGCTGTTGATTGGTGTATTCAAGCTCCTAAAGGAGGGCGAAAAGGCAATGCTGATTTTTCAAAAATTAAGGTACCAAAACGTTTTGCTAAGCAATTTGGTGCAGACCCAAACAAAACTTATTCAATGAATGAGATAATTGAGATGGTACAACCAATGATGCCTGAAGGAATGGAGCTTACACCATCTATGGTAGCTGGTTTTCTTGGTTTGGGTGCTGAGGTTAATCCTTTAAAAGAAGATTTGGCTTTTTATAAAGAATTGAGCGATAAATACAAAGAATTTCTAAAAAAGCAGAACATTAATTTAGTTCGCCTAAATCCTAAACCGGCACAAGATGGTTCGTTTGAACTATGGTCATACTATCAAATAGGTGTACCAACCTTTGCTATGAACTTTTTTACTGTACCGAAACCACCGGAAGAAAAAAAAGAACAAGCAGGTTTAAGCCTTGATAAACTGAAAGAAATGAGCAACGAAGAGTTTATTGCTTTGGGCGAAGACAGTATCAACAGCTTTTTAAAAGCAAACGGAGCACCCAAACAATTTAATGCAAAACGTATCATTGCAATGCTCGAAGGTGGTGAATTTAGCACAAAACAAATGGCTAAAATGATGAAGCAAATGCCTAAAAAAGGAGGAGATAAAAAAATTGATGAGAAAACATTGGCTTTGATGGCGTATAGCGATAAAGAACTTGACAGAAAAGGCTTTGTTGAATGGACTAAATATAATCATCCTGATTTTGGCGAAGTGGAAATTGGTGGATTTGTGCCTTATATTGAAACCACACCCAAAGCAGAATTGATTGATTCCTTAATTGAAGACCGTCTGCCCTGGGTATATACCATTACAGATAAGCTGGCAAAATTAAGCATCTCCAAACAAGAGAAAAAAGAGCTTGGCGGCGGTATTTACGAAGTAAAAATATGGGTGAGCAACACCAATTATCTGCCTTTCCCTACCAAAATGGGCGAGCGCAACAAACACGTTCCGCCAGCTATTTTACTCATTGAAGGCAAAGGCATGGAAATGATTTCAGGCAAAACACGCACACCCATTGATTTCATCGGAGGTAATAAAACCAAAAAATTTCGTTTTATGGTAAAAGCACCTAAAGGAACGACTTTGCAGTTAAAACTTAGTTCGCCTAATGCCGGTGCTGACAACAAACAAATCAAATTATAATTGCTAAAAATTAAAAAAATGAGAAAAAAAATATATATAATCCTTGTAATGATAGCGGTAACAGTATTTCCGTTATCAGCACAAAAAGTTGAAGTACCTTTACGTTTCGACCGGTATTACTCTTATGATGATGTTGTAAAAGCCGTTGCGCTTTTAAATCAAACTTATCCTAAACTCACAAAAAAGGTTCTGGTTGGAAAAAGTGATGAGGGCAGAGACATTTGGGCTCTTGAAATCAACAATCCCGCTACGGGGAAAGCTTTGGATAAACCGGGTGTTTACGTTGATGCCAATATTCACGGTAACGAAATACAAGCCGGCGAAGTAGCTCTTTATTTGGCTGATTATTTGCTGAAAAATTACGGTAAGTTGGA
The DNA here is from genome assembly GCA_027083715.1 of Bacteroidales bacterium. Classification (GTDB taxonomy): domain Bacteria; phylum Bacteroidota; class Bacteroidia; order Bacteroidales; family NBLH01; genus NBLH01. Next base: position 1,428 of record JALWNR010000439.1, on the reverse strand, counting down.
GAAAATCACAAAGGTAGTAGATCGGAATGCCTTTTATATTATACCTGTGGTAAATGTGGACGGGCGTTATCATTTTTTTGCCGACGCAAATACAATGCATAGCAGTCGTTCTCTACGAATTCCAAAAGATGATGATCGTGATGGTTTGTTTGATGAAGATTTTCCGGATGATTTGGATGGAGATGGGAGCATTTGTCAAATGCGTAAACGCGACCCGAACGGTAAATATCGTTTAGACCCGCTTGACCCACGTATAATGATTAGGGTTAAGAATGGAGAAAAAGGCGAATGGACTTTGCTTGGAAGTGAAGGAATAGATAATGACGAAGATGGTCGTATAAATGAAGATGCCGAAGGTTATGTTGATCCTAACAGAAACTGGGGCTTTTATTGGCAACCTAATTATGTACAAAGAGGTGCCGGTGATTTTCCAATGTCAGGTAAAGGAATTAAAGCCATAGCAGAGTACTTGTATCAACGCCCTAATATAATTGTGGTATATGCTTTTCATAATTACGGAGGAATGTTTTTAAGAGGACCCGGTGCAAAAGAGCTTGGACCAATGAACCCGCAAGACATTGCTGTTCATGATTTACTGGGTAAAAATGCTGAGAAAATTGTTCCGGGTTATCGTTATTTGATTTCCTGGAAAGATTTATACTCTACATACGGTGACTTTACCCAATTTACATACAGCACCTTAGGTGCGTACAGTTATGTAGGCGAATTGTTTATGACCGAACAGGAAACTTATTCAAAAGAAAAGCCGAAAAAAGATAAGGCAAGCTGGAATTCCAATATGAGTACCGAACGCCAGCGCGAACGTTTAAAATTTAACGATAACTTAGCGCATGGCGCAATGTATAAAGAGTGGAAACCGTACAAACACCCTGTTTACGGAGATATTGAAATAGGCGGCTGGGTAAAAACAAGTACCCGTATTCCTCAATTATTCATGCTTCCTGAATTGGTACACAGGAACGCTTCGGCAGTGATTTTTTCGGCAAGCCAGACTCCTGATATTTCAATGGAAGTATTTGAAACTAAAAAGATGGGAAATAATTTGTACAGAGTAAATGTACGTTTGAAAAATAAAAACGGTATTCCGTCTATGTCATACATCTCACAGCAGAAAAAAATACATCCAAAAGATATTTTAAAAATAAGCGGTAGCGGTATCAAAGTAGTTGCCGGCGGAAGATTAACTGATAAATATACCGAAAGAGCAAATTATAAAGAATATAAGCCCGAAGTACAATTTTTGAGTGTACCTGCATTTGGCTATGTGGAATATACTTTTCTGATTTCAGGAAAAGGAAGTATTACATTGAGCTATCATTCGCAAATTGCAAAAGATTTGAAACAAACGATTAAATTGAATTAGTTTAATCCATAGTCAGCAGTTCTCAGTATGCAGTCCACACAGTC
>JALWNR010000438.1 GCA_027083715.1 Bacteroidales bacterium | reverse complement strand
AAATTACCTTCAGTGAGGTGCTTCGCAGTTCACCGCTTTTGTTACAGTTGTGTCGTAATACCCTTATTAGTAATTAATTGATTCTCATAGCAAAACAAACGTACTTAACCCGGATTTCGAGACATTTTTTTAAAGTAAAACCCAATAGCTAACTTTACCGGATAGCAGAAGCATAAGCCTGTTAATACAATGGTGAAGTTTTATTCTTTCCCGGATTATTCATGAAATTCTCTTTCCCGAACTTGTTTCGGAAAAGAAAATTTTATGAACGGCGAAGCTTTTACCGAAGGTAATAATGCAGGTATCATTGTTAATCTGTTTTTTTAATCACTTTGCTTGTAAATTTACCATGATATAATATAGTTTCAACTTCATTTCCGGCTTTTAATTTGTTGGTTTCGGTTAATATTTTTCCTTTATATCGTGTAATAGAATAACCTTTTTTAAGTAAATTTACAGGGTCAAGATGCTTAATGGTATTTTCAAAATAATCTAGTTTTCGTTTACTTCTTTTAAACTGAGTTTTTAGGCGATAGGATAATTTTTCTTGATAACGAATTAAATTTTTTTGTTGAAATCGAATAATAAACTGCGTTGTGTTTTGAGCTTTACCCAAATAATGCTGCAAACTGTTTTTCTTTTTTTCTACAAAACGTATAGCTCCGCTGTTTAGCTGTTCTTTAAATAAAGACAATTTCAAATTTTCTGCATTTAAGCGGTTCAATACATTGGGGCTAAAATTACGCGCAATATAATCAATACGGTTTTGTTCTTCGGTAACTTTTGTACTCACATATTCTTTAATTTGCCCAAACAAATGTTCAATATATTCTTCAAAATCAGTATTATGACTGATAATATATTCAGCAACAGCAGTTGGAGTTTTTACCGATGTATGACTTACCATATCCACAATGGAAACATCTTTTTCGTGCCCAATACCTGTAATTATCGGGAGTGGAAATTGAGCAATATTCACCGCCAAATCATACTTATCAAAACTCATTAAATCAGCTTTAGCACCTCCTCCACGTATAATTACCACTATATCAAAAAAATCTTCGTATTCATAAATTTGTTCCAGTGCTGCTATAATACTTGACTCTGTTTGCTCTCCCTGCATAATTGCAGGAAAAAGTTTGGGATAAAACTTATATCCGTAAGGATTTGAATTTAACTGCTCCATAAAATCTTCATATCCGGCAGCAGTAGCTGAAGAAATTACAGCTATTTTTTGAATTACCGAAGGTAATTCAAGTTCTTTATTCAAATCAAAAATACCTTCTTCAGATAATTGTTCAATAATTTCTCTCCGCCTGCGTTCAATATCTCCTAGAGTATAAGCAGGGTCGATATCTTTAATACTTAAACTAAACCCATAGATTTCATGAAATTCAACCGATATATTTATTAAAACCTTTAATCCCGCATTCAATTCCTGATTTGTAGTAGTTTCAAAATAAGGTTTTAACATGCGTAGTGTGTAAGACCAAATAGTAGCCCTTGCTTTAGCTGTAACTCTATCTGTATTGTTATCTTTTTCAATCAATTCCAGATAAGCATGCCCATTACGGTTAATTTTAAATTCGCTAATTTCAGCAATTACCCAATAGGTTTCGGGAAAAGCATTTTCGATACTTTCTTTTATTTGGTTATTTAGCTGTGATAAACTTAGTTGTTTTTGAGACATAAGAACAAATTTAGCATAAACTGATGAAAACCCTTTATTACAACTTAACAACTTTTGTTTGCAAAACAACATCTTTTGCCGTAAATCGAACAATATAGACTCCTTTGCTTAATTTCTCCACATTATTTATTACCATTAAACTGTAATTGTTTTCTACATCATCAACATATGCATCTATTACTTTTTTACCTTGAACATCAAAAACTTCCAGTTTTGAATTATAAGGAATTTCAATATTTTTTGAATAAAAAGCTATATTTAAAATATTTTTAAACGGATTTGGAAAAACGTTTAGTAAATTTTCAGTATTTTCATCAATTTGCCCCATTGAGTTCAAATATAGATGTGCAGCATAAAAGTCAGGTATTCCGTATCCAAAAATTGTATCGGGCTGACTGTAACGGTCTGCACTTTGCTTAATAGCATCCATAATTTGTATATTGTTTAATTCAGGATGTGCCTGCCATAAACAAGTAAGCGCTCCGGTAATAATAGGTGCAGAAAAAGAAGTACCGCTTGATGCAGTAACCGTACCGTTTGCAGCAATAACTATTGCCGGCATTCCTTGTGCGCACACATCTGGCTTAATACGTTGGTCAAAAGTGGGTCCACGCGAACTAAAAAATGCAATGTTCTCATCTTCTGTTACCGCTCCAACAGTCAGAACACTATCCGCATCAGCCGGAGCCGAAATATATTTCCATTGCGAAAAGCCTTCATTTCCGGCACTGCTTACTACCAAAATACCTTTTTTTGCAGCCAAATCGGCAGCAATACTAATCAAAGCCGTATTACCGTCCATGTCACTGTATGTATGACTTTGCGTTGTATCATCAAAATTATTATAGCCTAATGAGGTATTAATTATATCTGCTCCCAAACTGTCGGCATATTCTGCAGCCACAGCCCAATTATGCTCTTCGATAATGTATTCGCTAGCAACTTGCTCTGTTCTAAGCAATAAAAAATTGGCTTTGGGCGCAGTACCCACAAACTCGCCGGGAATATTGGCGGCAATAGTAGATAAAACCATCATTCCGTGTGTGGCTGCATCATAAACAGAAGTGTCCTTATCTACAAAATCATAAACTCCCAAAATTTGATTATTAGAACGAATACTGTCAAAAGCAGCCAGCTCATCAACTTTATAAAAGCCCGCGTCTAAAATTGCCACCAACATTCCTTCTCCGCGATAACCGGCCTGATGTAAATAATGTGCATTCAACATTTCTATTTGTCGAAACCCGTTTCCGTAATAATCATAACCGGAAGAATCAAAATCAAGCGCTTGTTCATATTTTATTTGTGTATTAGCACTTTTTAAATCTTTTTGAATTTTCTGAATTTTCTTTTTACTTAAGCCTACCGATTTTATAAACGAAATCTCATCTAGCGTATCTATCAAAAGCGTATCTTTGGTATAAACCGATACTGAATTAAACCATTTTGAGACATTAATAATTTCTAAACCTAAAGCTTTTAAACTATCAATATAGTTTTGATTAACAGGCAAGTCTGTTTCATCATAAGTAATGTTATATTTTATGCGTCGGTCAATAGCACGCTTAGTAAGGTACTGCTCAGGATGTTCCAATGAGTACGGACTATTGTCTTTATCCGTAAAATTAACCAGATAGTGATTAGGCGAAATTTGAGCAAATAATGAAAATTGGAGAAACGAAAAAATTAAATAAAAAGCGATAAGTTTCATATGTATATTTTTAATTATTGAAACACTGTGTTTTAAAATTTCTATTAAAGGATACTCCTAAATATAATATAATCATTCTTCCCGATAAATAGGGACAGGCTTTGTATGTTAAATTTGCTTAGCATGGGTGTTGCATATTTATTATAAATTAGTTCTAAGCGTAAAAATACTAAATTAAAATGAGTGCCGAAATATATATTTAAAATAGAACGCAGTATTTTAATTTCAATTATTCCGGTGCATTAGTAATAATGATAATTCCACTACGAATATAAAATTTTGGCGTATTTGTTGTATATTTACAATTAATAATAGAAT
>JALWNR010000437.1:10391-14807 GCA_027083715.1 Bacteroidales bacterium | reverse complement strand
TTTCTCAAGCTTCTAATAAGTTTCTAGCTTGTCTATCAGGAGAATAAGAAATTATACCTTTTATCTTTCATTTTTTTATCCATTCAATAATTTTTCTCCATTTAGGTCTTTTATAAGGTTCCTTAGCACTTTCTCTTTCTTTGACGATAAAAAAATCAGAATATTTTTTCCTTAAAAACTGATTTTTTTATAAATTTTTGTATTTTTTGTTTAAAAATACTCAATTTTATACGAAAAAAGTCTTTTTTTTGGGAAAAATAAGATTTTTAATAATATAAATCTAAAAAGCCGATGGGTAGCTGTGTAATAATTTCTTTTTTATCGGGTAAAACTTTGACGATAAAATTTTCGTTGTAAGGAATTAATAAACTTTTATCATCTTTTTTAATAACTAAAAGCGGGTTATTAGCAATTTCTTCGTTAAAATCAATAACGATTCCTATATAACCATCGTTTTGGTCAATGACTCTGTAATTTTTCCAAAAAAGTGGTGATAAATTTTCTTGCTTTTCGGGTAAAAGGCAATCATGAGTGAAAAAAACCTGATTACCGATAAATTCCCGTGCACTTTCAACCGCATTTATATCATTGAGATGTAAGCGTGCAGTTTCATCATCAAAAAAATATAAGCTATCTATTGAAATAAAAAAGGGAACCGGAATTTCATCTTTTTCAATGAAAATCGCATTCCCTTCTTCTAAACATTCTTCGAATAAAGCCATTGAAATACTTTGGTCTTTTTTTAGCACAATATCGCCTTTGTATCCATGTGTTTTAATAACCAAAGCGGCTTTTACAAACTTCAGCATAGGCATATGTGTTTTAGACCGGATATTTGCTATTCAGCTTTTTCTTCAATATTTTCAGACTGATCAGTAGTTTCTTCTTTAACTTCTTCTTCTGTATTTTCTTTTTCTTTATTAGCAGCTTCTAATTGGGCAGCTAATTCAGATTTCTTTTTAGCAATAGCAGTAGCTCTGTCTTCATTAATTTTTGTTTCTGCATCAAGTATCGCTTTTTTGGCAGCATCCATATCGCCTGCCAGCTTGTCGCGTTTTGCTTGAATTTTTGCTTCTTTTTCTTTTTTCCAAGCTTCAAATTTTTCTTTGGCTTGCTCTTCTGTTAATGCACCTTTAGCCACACCTCTTAACAAGTGGTTCATATAAAGGACGCCCTCGTATGAAAGGATGGCCCTAGCAGTATCTGTAGGTTGAGCACCTTTGCGCAACCATGATAATGCACTATCAAAATCTAAATTGATAGTGGCAGGATTGGTGTTCGGATTGTAAGATCCGATACGCTCAATGAATTTGCCATCCCGTGGCGCCCGGCTATCAGCAACAATAATGTGATAAAACGCACGTCTTTTACGTCCGTGTCTTGCTAATCTGATTTTTACAGGCATAATTATAAAAATTTAGTTTAAAAAATGTCCGCAAAAGTAAGTTTTATATATGTAATACACAAATTTTATTGTGCTATTCTTATCGCGAAAGAAAATAATAAGGAAAAAGTAGCCCCACCAGGACTCGAACCTGGATCTACAGTTTAGGAAACTGCTATTCTATCCCTTGAACTATGAGGCCAAAAGTGTGTGCAAAAGTATAAATTAAATTTTTTACGACAAAAAAACATAAAAAAAACGCTCTGGCAGAGTTCGTCAGGCTACTGTCAGAGCGTTTGGCTAACCAAAATGCAAGTTGTTATAAAAAATCAACGTCTTTACGTAACTTTTTATTGTTTATGATTGAATAATCGTCTCTTTTTCCACATCCGAAAGTTAAATTTAAACCAACTTGAACGGCAATACTTTTTGCATCTTTTGGCCAAAGAGCACTATTTAGATTATCGGTGAGCATATATAATTGAAATGCGCCTGCATTTACTGCCATTCCTATTCCAAAATTATTATATTTTCCACTGGCGGCTGTGTAGCTTAAAGAACCGCTGAACCATTTTATCGGGTGAAAATTTGCCGATAAGGTAAAAGCTTGAGTTATAGTACTTCCTATGAATGAGGTTTTGGAAAGAAAGCCAAAGTTCATAAAATCTGCCGGGCTGTAAGTTGCCCCTAAAAACACTTTTGCATTTAACATGCGTGTATAGTCCAAATTACTTTCTTTAAATTTGGTAAAGCGATCAAGGCTATCTAAAATTGCATCAAATTCACTATAATCTGTACCTATTGAATCTAAGGATAATCCGGTAAAAGTATAGGATTCTTTTTGAGTTAGGTTAATTACATTTTTGCCCCAGTTAATAAATCCAAGGTCGGTTACACTACCATAAAAATCAAAATTATCGTTGAATTTATAAGTAGCACCCATATCCAAAGCTAAACCCAAATTTCCTGCGCTAAGAGCATAAGCAAGTGGGTCGGAATCATCTACTTGGATGTCTTCAATAAGCCCAGTTGAATCGCGAACAATAGTAAATGGACCTGAAAGATTTAAACTGACATCTGTATCTATACCTAATGCATATGTATCATCAGCGGTAGTAATCTTTATTTCAGAGTTTCTTGAATCTATATTAGAAGTTCCAAAAAGTAGTTTTATGCGTGCTCCTAAGAATAATCTGTGGGTTATTTGTTTAGAAAGCCCAAAAGCAAATTCATGATAATTCATTGAACTAGAACCAAAATTATCTATTATCATAGGATTGTCTGCTCCAATATAATTGCTGTTTCCTTCAATGGCAAGTTCTACCAGTTCATAAGGAAAAGAAATTGCAATATCAGTTTTATTGATTATGCTAAAAGTGAAATATGAGTTTTTTATCCAAAAGCCCAAATCAATAATGGGAATTGCAGTGGTAAAGTTTGCATAATTACTTTTATGCAGATTATCTTTTATATTGTTAAAATCTAAAATTAGTGTATCGGGAGAATTAGTGCTTTTTTGAAACCAATTGTTGTATGAAAAAGCATTATTATCAAAAACAATATTGATTCCTGAAATAGCCGGTAAGCCTAAGGTGAAATTACAATTGCTTTGATATGCCGGATTCAAAAACAGTGATTGATGAACTCCATCCATATAATAAAGTGTATTTGTTTGTGCACTTAGTTTGTTGAAACCGTTAAATAGCAAAATAATTATTAAACTACTAAATATCTTATATTTTTTAAACATATTTTGTTTTATTTATATTTTCAGACTCAAAATTAATAAAATTGATGAATTGTTTTTATAAAATAAGCTCTAATTCCATTTTGGCACTTAGTTGTAAACCTATATCGTAAGTAGAATATATTTTAACCGGTAATAGATTTGCAGCATCGCTTGTTCTTAATTTAATATGTGGCATCATGTATTTGGCATTTAGTATATTATCCATTCTATTTTCAGGGATACTAACGGATACTTTCGAATTTACTCGGTTGTTAACTATGCCATTTGAAACAGATGCCGGTTCCATATCAAATCTTGAAGAAAACAAAGAATCAACAATTATAAAGTTTTTATCTAAGAAATAAACTTGGATATTCATGCCTAAAGGAAAACCATTATCTGCACCAAAATTAATAGTTATGTTTTTAACTTTTGTTGAATCTGTATTTATACCAAGGTCAAAATCAAGAGTATCGGTAAATAAAACATTATTCATACTTAAATTCAACGGAATTTCAATTTCCATATCTACTTTATTGTCTTTAGCTCCTGTTAAATCAAAAGGAGTACTCTGTCCCGGGGTTCCGACAACAGCTCCGGCAGAAATAAAAGTAGGTACCGCAGAAAGAACTTCATCAATATTTGAGTTTCCTGTGTTCATTTCAAGGGTAGTAACTACCGAATCATTTTTAACAGTTGGGCTTCCTATACTATGAGTACTTGTAATAAAGCTACCTGTAACATCTTTTCCTGTAGTATCTCCTTCGGGATAATATTTCATATTACTAAAAGAGAATTGTAGTGGAATGTTCCAGAAATTAGTCATAATAATTTTAACCTTTGGGTCAAAAAAGGTGATACTCCCACCATTTAAGTTTATATTGAGGTTTAAGTCAATTGTAGTTTCGTTTAATGTATAATCAAAAGCAGGTAAAAAGGGACCAGACAGGGGTAAAGATGTAGGTGCTCCATTTAAAAATTCATTAATACCCAATGGAGGTAAACTTTCTTTATAAACTAAAGTCATAAAACCTTGATCGTCAATTTCGAGATATCGATTTATACCGGCATCGTCCGGGAGCAACTCTTCTAAAGTAAAGTCGGCATCAACTAATGGTACCGCATAAGTAGGATTTATTGTGCCTTGAGTCTTTATATCAGCACTAAAATCATAATCGCATGCCGATAAGAATATTAAAATAATTAAAAACGCACTTAATATTTTTTTCATTTTTTTCATTTTTAAATGTTCGTCTATGTAATTTAGACTAAAAAGATACATGAATGTTGCATTATGATGTAT
>JALWNR010000437.1:0-10381 GCA_027083715.1 Bacteroidales bacterium | reverse complement strand
CTTAACTCATAGGTCTCATCTTCAAAACGATGTGCTTAAAGAGTTTGTAACAGTATTTGCTTTTAAAAATATAATATTTAAGCATGAATGACTCTTATTCAAATAGCACAGCCCTTTTTAAATCCTTATTTACTGATAATGTTTCTATAATGATGCTTATTGATGTTGATAGTGGTAAAATAATTGAAGTTAATAAGTCTGCATGTAATTTTTACGGTTACTCCCGAACGGAACTTACAGGAATGTTTATTGCTCAGATTCATTTAATTTCGGACGAGGAATTAAAAATTGAATTGGAAAAAGCAAAGCATGGAGATAAAAACTATTTTAGGTTTGAACAAAAGTTATCATCTGGTGAGAAAAGAGACGTTGAAATTTATACAAATTTAATAGACTTTAATAATAAAAAAGTTTTGTTCTCAATTATACATGATATTACCGATTTAAAAAAGCAAGAACTTGAGAACAAGAAAGCCCGTTTTAGTCTTATTAAGGCAGAAAGGATATCGCGAATAGGACATTGGGAATTTGATTTGAACAAGCTAACAGTACAAGCATCGGAAGGTGCCCGGAAAATATACGGTTTGGGTTTGCAAGATGAAAATCTTACCATTCCTGAGGCTCAAGCAATACCGCTTGTTGAGTATCGTAAATTTTTGGATAAATCTTTGGAAGATTTAATTCTTTATCAAAAACCATATGATATTGAATTTAAAATAAGGAGAAAAAGTGATGGTGCAATTAGAACAATTCATTCAATTGCAGAATATATTAAAGAAAAAAACACGGTATTTGGTGTTATTCGGGATGTTACAGAACAAAAAATTGCAGAGAAAAAAATAAATATGTTATCATCGGCTGTTGAACAAAGTACTACTGCAATGATGATCACTGATTTAAAAGGTTATGTAGAATATATAAATCGTAAATTTACACAACTCACAGGTTTTACCGAAGAAGAAATACTTCAAAAAAATTTAACTGAATTAGTATCAGAAAGTAAACAAAAAGATTTTTATAATAAATTACTGGATGTTACCAGAACGGGTGTGGCATGGAATGGTGAACTGTTAAGTAAAACTAAAGCGGGTGCTGAATATTGGGAGCAAGTAACTATAACCGGTATTTGTGATGTAGATGGCAAAACCATAAATTTTTTAGCAATAAAAGAAGATATTTCGTATCGTAAAAAGGCAGAGCAATTTATGAAGGAACAAAACGAAGAATATGCCGCTTTAAACGAAGAATACAAAACAGCCAATGAAGAATTAGTTATTGCTAAGGAAAAAGCAGAAGAAAGTAATCGGTTAAAAACGGAGTTTATTAATAATATGTCGCATGAAATTAGAACTCCGATGAATGCAATTCTTGGGTTTTCAAATTTGCTGGATAATGTAGAAATTGATGATGAAAAGCGTAAGTTTTATATTAGTATTATACAGAGCAGCGGCAACCAGCTTTTGCGGGTTATTGATGATATTTTGGAAATAGCTAAATTAGGTTCAAAACAAGTTGAAATTATTGAGCAGGCAGTTTGTATTAATAATTTATTAGCCGAACATTTGGCTGTTTTTAATTTAAATGCACAAAAAAAAGGAGTTTCATTGCATTTTGTTAAAACAATTTCTGATAGTGAAAGTACTATTTTAACCGATAAAGTGAAGCTGAGTAAAATTATTAATAATTTGCTTGAAAATGCTCTAAAATTTACAAATAAGGGTTTTATTGAATTTGGATGCCAAATAAAAAATAAAGAATTAATAATTTATGTTAAAGATACCGGAATTGGGATAAAACCGGCAAATCAACAAAAAATATTTGAACGTTTTACTCAGGAAGAAAAGGGAATTTCGCGAAATTTTGGAGGTTTAGGTCTAGGCTTATCCATTGCAAAAGAAAATGTTGAGCTATTAGGCGGGAAAATTAATCTTACATCAGAAAAAGGAAAGGGTTCAACTTTTTTTGTCCATATACCATATGTTACGGTTAATATTAATAAGAAGGTTGTTTTTTCGTCTGTTTATAAAAACAAGTTTGCAGGTAAAGTTAAAAATTACACAGTATTAATCGTTGAAGATGAAGAAGTAAACTTATTATATTTAGATGCCATATTAAGAAATTATGGGTTGAATATGAGTGTTTTACATGCTAAGAATGGGAGAGAGGCTATTAAAATATGTGAAAATAATCAAAATATAGATCTCATATTAATGGATATCAAAATGCCGGTTATGGATGGTTTAGAGGCAACAAAACGTATAAAAAAATTTCGTTCGGATATTAAGATAATTGCACAAACGGCATACACAGGAGCTGAAGAAAAAAAACAGGCATCAATTGTAGGTTGCGATGATTTTATTTCAAAACCCATAGCACAAGAAAGCATAAACAGAATTATGGAAAAATATCTGATATTAGAATAATTTGTTTTGAGATTTTGTATTTACTTTCCCAAAATAATCCTTCAAAAGTTGTATCTTCGCAGTATAAAGCAAATTGTAAGATATATATTTAAAGAATGGAAAATTCAGAAAAAAAACTTTTATTAATAGATGCTTATGCATTGATATTCAGAGCATATTATGCTTTTATAAATAATCCGCGTATTAACTCAAAAGGAGTAAACACTTCGGCTGTTTTTGGTTTTACTAATGCACTTGAAGAAATCCTGCGAAAAGAAAAACCCACCCACGTTGCCGTAGTATTTGATCACAAGGACGGTAGTTTCAGAAAGAGATTGTATCCCGAATATAAAGCACAACGCAAACCCACACCCGAAGATATTATAAAATCGGTTCCGTATATCAAAGAAATACTCGAAGGTTTTAACATCCCGATATTGGAAGTTCCTGATTATGAAGCTGACGATACAATTGGTACACTTGCCAAGCAAGCCGCTAAAGAGGGTTTTAAGGTGTATATGATGACCCCTGATAAAGATTTTGGGCAATTAGTAGAAGAAAATATAAAAATTTATAAACCCGCGCGTAAAGGAAAGCCGGCTGAAATACTCGGTGTTTGGGAAATCAGACAAAAATACGGGATTCAACATCCTGAGCAGGTAATTGATATATTGGCACTTTGGGGCGATGTTTCGGATAATGTGCCCGGCATTGATGGAGTTGGTGAAAAAAAGGCTTCAAAACTAATTGCCGAATACGGCAGTGTAGAAAAAATTTACGAAAACCTGGATAAGATAAAAGGCAAAATGCGTGAAAATCTGGAAGCAGGAAAGGAACAGATAAAGTTATCAAAAGAATTGGTAACCATTGCCTTGGATGTTCCTGTAGAATTTGATGAAGCACTTTTTGCCCGCAAAGAAAAAGACAGGGAAAAACTACAAAAGGTCTTTGAAGAATTGGAATTTCGCACTATGGGTGCCAGGGTGGTAAACAGTAAAGCTGAAAATGCACAGCCGGTACAGGGTTCACTCTTTGAGACTACTGAATCTAATGTAACAGAAACTGTAACAGATAATTATGCCGATATTGCCACTGTAGAACATGAGTACACATTAGTTGAAAACAAAGAGGGTAGGGCAGCACTAATTAAACAGCTTGCAGCCCAAAAAGAGTTTTGTTTTGATACGGAAACTACCGGCTTGGAACTCATTTCCAGTGAAATTATTGGTGTGGCTTTTTCTTTTAAGGAACACGAAGCCTACTATGTAAATCTGCCAAAAGATTTTGAGCAGAGCAAAGCCGTTTTAGAAGAATTTCGAGCCGTTTTAGAAGATGAGCAGATTGAAAAAATCGGGCAAAATATAAAATATGATATCTCCATGCTGAAAAATTACGGCATAGCCGTAAAGGGTAAATTGTTTGATACGATGCTTGCGCATTATCTTTTGCAGCCTGAGCAGCCACACAATTTTAATTATCTGGCAGAAACTTATTTGAACTACAAAACGGTAAAAATTGAGGAACTGATTGGTGCAAAAGGAAAATCGCAACTTAATATGCGACAAATAGCAGCCGAAAAGGTAAAAGAATATGCAGGGGAGGATGCTGATTTGACTTTTCAGCTGAAAAAAATTCTGGAAAAAGAGCTGGAAAAATCCGGAATGAATAAACTGGCTTATGAAATTGAAATGCCATTGGTTCCGGTACTTGCCGATATGGAATTTTCGGGTGTAAAAATTGATTCGGACTTTTTGAACCAATATGCCGGTAAATTACGCGAAAAAATTATTGCCATTGAGCAGGATATTTTTAAAATGGCGGGTATGGAGTTTAATATTGCATCGCCCAAACAGTTGGGCGAGGTGCTTTTTGATCGTATGAAAATTATTTCGCAACCTAAGAAAACCAAAACCGGCCAATATGCCACCGGCGAGCAGGAACTGGTAAAATTAAAGGATAAGCATGAAATTATTGAGAAAATACTTGATTACCGGGGTTTACAAAAATTACTGAATACTTATGTGGCTGCTTTGCCCAAATTGGTAAATCCGAAAAGCGGGAAATTGCATACCTCGTTCAATCAGGCAGCGGTGGCTACCGGACGTTTAAGCTCCTCGAACCCCAATTTGCAAAATATTCCTATCCGTACGGAAGAAGGGCGCGAAATTCGTAAGGCTTTTGTTCCTTCAGTGCCCGATACTTATATTTTTTCGGCGGATTATTCGCAGATTGAATTGCGGATTATGGCGCACATGAGCGAAGATGAACAGATGATAGCGGCTTTTAAAGATAATGCGGATATTCATACGGCAACTGCAGCAAAAATATTTAATGTTCCGGCTAATGAGGTTACACGCGAAATGCGCAGCAAAGCAAAATCGGCAAATTTCGGAATTATTTACGGGATTTCTTCATTTGGTCTGGCACAGAATCTGGGTATTAAACGTAGCGAAGCTAAGGCGTTGATTGATAACTACTTTAAAAGCTATCCGAAAGTAAAAGAATACATGAGCAAACAGGTGGCAAAAGCACGCGAATACCATTTTGTAGAGACTTTGTTTGGTCGTAGGCGCTATTTGAAAGATATAGATTCGCGCAATTCGGTAGTGCGCTCCGTTGCCGAACGAAATGCTATTAATGCACCTATTCAGGGTACGGCTGCCGATATTATTAAGTTGGCTATGATTAATATTTTCAGACAGTTACATAAAAATAATTTAAAAACAAAAATGGTTTTGCAGGTACACGATGAATTGGTATTTGAAGTACCTGAAAACGAACTGGAACAATTAAAAACAATGGTTCATTACGAGATGGAAAATGCGGTTAAGTTAAGTGTACCCTTAATTGCCGATTCCGCTTACGGTAAAAACTGGCTGGAAGCACATTGATTCAGGCTACTAAAAAACCCGTAAAAGCAAGTAAAAATTCTGCTTTTACGGGTTTTATTAAACTATTCTTATTTTTTCGGTGTCATTACTATTTCAATTTTTGTTGCATCTTTAAAGAACTTCTTTGCCACTTTAGTAATGGTTTTAGCATTGATAGAGTTTACAAAATCTTTGTATTCTTTATCAGTCATTAAAAACTCATTATCAGTTCCGTAATGCAATAATCTGTTGTGCCAGAAAGAAAGTTTCTGTACCTTTTCACCACGTTCTTTCAAAAGGTTTTGTTTTGCTTCCGAAAGATCGGTTTCATCAATTGCTCCTTTTTTAAGTTTTTCTATTTCGTCAAGGGCAATACCTTTTAGTTTTTCCATTTTTTCAGCATCACAATCAAACATCAAATTCAAGCGGGCATTTTCATAAGGTCGTTTTTCTAAACCGGCACGAACTCCTACACCATAAGTACCTCCTTCTTTCTCACGAATTTCATCGATGTATTTTTTACTTAGTAATTTTGAAATCACGTTAAGGTAAATAGCTCCTTTTTCCGAATACTTATCTTCTTTAACAAAAGCTACAAATACCGAAGCCTTAGGAGTAGCCATTTCGCGCTGAAAATGTACTGTGGTTTCGCTTGCCGGCGGACGTACTCCACGGTCAGTATAAGTTTCATTTTCGGGACTTGCTTTTAAGGAAGCAATATATTTTTCAATATAGCTGTTCAGTTTTGCTTCGTCAAAATTACCGCTGATTACAAAGAAAAAATCGCCGGGATTATTAAAACGCTGCTGATAGATGGTTTTCATCGCGTTAAAATCAAGTGAATTAATCATATCTTCGCCTAATGAATAAACACGTGGGCTGTGATTAGACATAATCGCACTTATTGAGTCCTGAAAAGTAAAACGCACATCATTTTTCATATTCTGAACAAATGCCAGATATCTTGCTTTCAGTGCATTAAATGATTGTTCATCAAAGCGTGGCTTGGTAAAATATAAATAAGTAAGTTCAAACATTGTTTCTAAATCAGCCGGTGATGCATTTCCTGAAATTTTTTCGTTTAAATCATCAAGTCCGGGACTTAATTTTACAATCTTTCCGGTTAGTAATTTTCTTAATTCAACTACTGAAAAATCACCAACTCCAAAATTTGAAACAAAGCCGCCAAGCATTTCAGCACTGGGCACATCTTTATCATCTACTTTTGAAACACCACCCCAGCTGTATGCAGTTAGCATTACTTTATCTTTTTCTAAATCAGTTTTCTTTACAAAAACTTTAATACCGTTGTTTAATATCAGTACTTTTGCACCCAATTGTGGTATTTCCTGTGTATTTGTAATTTTTCCTGCCGGAGCCAAATCACTGATTAATGCTTGCTCTTTAAAGTCATCTTTGTAAGGCTCTAATTTTTCATTTTTAACTTCGTTAATGATTTTTAATACCTCCTCTTTTGTGGGATAAGAAACACCTTCTTTTTCCGGTCCGGACACAGTAATTAAAACATTGTCATCCGTGAAAAAACGTTTTGCCAGTGCATTTACTTCATCAAGACTTACTGATGGAATTATTTTCTTTACAAATTCAAATTCATAATTTACTCCCGGTACCGGACTGTTAATCAGGTAGTGGTCTTTAATTTCCATAGCATAACTGTCGTTATTACGCTTGTCTTGTTTTTTGTACTGATCTTCCAATTTGCGAACCAGTTGCATTTTAGCTCTTTTCAACTCACCTTCGGTGAATCCGTAATCACGCACTCTTTCAACAATACGGGAGCCTTCGCGCAGGGCAGTTTCCCAGCCGTTTTCTTTGAATCCGATATAAATTGTAGCCGCATTTTTGGTGCGCACAACCGGATAAAAATAGATGGCTTCAAAAATAAAAGGTGGATTTTCTTTTTGTAAACGCTCATTAATGCGGTTACTAATCATGGTACGGAATAAATCTTCTACATATAAATTTTTCAGATAGCTGATGTCTTTGTCTTTTGGCGCAACAATATCGTATTTAAATTGTAAACTGATATAAGTGCTCATTGCTTCTTTATCGGTAGCCAAAGCATACAAAGCGCCTTTATTGTCCGGTAGTTCATAATAGATTCTTTCGGCAGGATTTTTAGGCATCGGAATTTCGCCCATTACTTTTTTTACCTGAGCTTCCATACGATCTACATCTATATCTCCAACAATAATAATGGCTTGTAAATCAGGTCTGTACCATTTGTGGTAATAATCGCGAAGTGTTTGATATTTAAAGTTTTGGATAATATCCATATCGCCAATAATGTTGCGTTTGCTGTATTGACTGTTCACGTAAAGGTCTTTCATTATTTTATCACGCATTCTGAATGAAGCTCCGCTTCGTGTCCGCCATTCTTCGGTAATTACTCCACGTTCGGCATCAATTTCTTTATCTTCAAGCAATAAATAGTGCGACCAATCATGTAGTACCAACAATGCAGAGTCTAAGACTGCCTCTTTTTTTGTAGGAATATTGCTTAAATTGTAAACCGTTTCGTCCAGATTAGTGTATGCATTTATATTTCTGCCAAAAGCAACTCCGTATTGTTCTAAATAATTTAAAATTCCTTTACCCGGAAAATTTTTAGTCCCGTTAAAAGCCATATGTTCCAGAAAGTGCGCCAGTCCGTTTTGGTCATCATTTTCCAGAATGGCTCCTACGTTTTGCACAATGTAAAAACTTGCACGTTCTTTGGGTTCTTCATTGTGCATGATGTAATAAGTTAAACCATTGTCTAGTTTCCCGTAACGGATTTTGGGGTCAAGCGGTACGTTTTTAGTTTGGGTTTGAGCAAAAAGGCCAAAACCTGTGGCAAAAATCATTAGCCACAATAGTGATAGTGTTTTAGTTTTCTTCATTTTTCATTTAAATTTAAGGTTTAAAAATAGTGATTACTAAAATAAAAAGTGTATAAAAGAATACAAATAAAAAATAATTTACCCTAATCGTTTTATGAACTTTTTAATAAAACTGATAAAATTATTTTATACTTATGTTAAATAATAGTTAGTAAATGTAATATTTTGGAATGATAAGCACATCATTTCTATTACATTATATCTTTTTAAAGTTTTGGAAAATCTTCAAAACGGATAAAATCTAAATCAGAAGCAACTATATTTTCTTCAACCTGTTTGGTGGTTTTCATTCCCGGAATTACTACATGTGCTGCCGGATGAGCGATACAGAACCGAAGACTTAATTGGGCATAACTATACTCTTTGTGTTTTTTGAAAAAAGGCTTCATTTTGTCTAGTTTATCCAAATAATCATTCAATTTTTCAGGGGAAAGATTAAAATATCGATGATCATCTTCTCCAAAACGGCTGTTGCGATTAAATTTACCTGCCAACAAACCAAAAAGTATCGGAATACGGATAATAACTCCGGTTTCGTATTTTAAAGCCATAGGGAAAAGTTCTTTTTCGGCATCGCGTTCTAATAAATTATAACGAACTTGTATTACGTCAATCAAATCATGATGTTGTTCTAATATAAAAGCCTGTTCTATTTCCATAAATGAGCGAACACTCCAGCCTGCTTGTTTAATTTTTCCTTGTTTTTTCAAGGTTTCTAATGCTTCCCACGGTTCATCACGTTCAAGCAAGTCTGTATCAGGACTGTGAAGTTGTAGTATATCCAAGGCTTCAACCCCCAATCTTTTCAAGCTTTTTTCAGCCGCACTAATTAAATACTCTTTTGAATAATTTGGGTTTATGGGGGTAATTTTATGTTTGTTCTGATTTTTTAAATAAGGATAAAAATCATTACCTGCTTTTGTAGCAATAACTAAATTATCAGGATTACCACGTTCTTTAATTACTTTTGAAATTAATTCTTCGGAATGTCCGAACCCGTATGTATCGGCAGTATCGATAAATGTAACTCCTTTATCCAACGCTTCATGAAGAGCTAACATTGATATTTTATCATCGGTTATTCCCCAGTCCTGCCCGCTAATACCCCATGCTCCAAAACCAACTGTTGATATTTCGGGTCCGTTTTTTCCAAGTTTTGTGTATTTCATAATTATTAAATTTTATTTTAAACCTTTTTGCCAGTAAACCGGATAACAGAACTTTTCCCAAAGTGAAGTTCACCTTCGTCTAAATTTATAATTTCTTCTTTTAATTCAATTATATCAAACCCAATAAAGTCTTGCTGAACTTCTTTTAATGAAAATAGCATATTTATGTCTCTTGGTCCGCTTTGTTTTTCACTTGCTGAGTTCAGTACTGCATGAGCTTTACTAAAAGCTTCAAAAATAATTATTCCGCCTTTTTTAAGGTAAGAAATTAGTTTTTTGTGGTACAATGATTTTACATCTGCCGAAAAATGTGCATAAATTAAAGTAATACAATCGAAATAGTTCTCAGGATAGCTTAAACTATTAAGGTCTCCAAGCTTGTAGTTAATTACAACATTGTTTTCTTTTGCTTTTTTAACTGCTTTAATTTTGGCTTCTTCGCTAAAATCAAAAGCATAAACTTCCCAACCTAAGTTTGCTGCAAAAACCGCATTTCTACCTTCACCTTCAGCCGGTAGTAATATTTTTCCTCTTTTAAGATGTTGTATCTGATTTTTAAAGTAATTATTGGGAGCATTCCCATATACCGACTTTATGTTACGATAAGTGTTATTCCAAAAGTCTTTCATCTTTATTTTTTCACAAAATAAGAAAAAACAACCTATCTACAAAACTTTTAAGCCCTGATATGGGCAAAAAAGGTTTGACATGATACCAGGCTGTCATGTCAAATACAAAAGGCTGTAGTGTAAAATTTTGTAGGTTAAACGGGGAAGACTGTTGATAAGTAAATGTTTTTTACGAAATATAAAATTTTTGATAGCTTAATTACTAATGCAAATTAAGGGTTAACCGCAATAATTCATGAAATTATCTTTAAGCAGATATAAGGCATCGGATTCCGCCGACATATTATTATATTTCAAGGAATTCGTAACGAAGTAGATGCTTGAAGAGAATTTCAAGCGGCACCCAACCTTTAGCCTCATGAGCCGAAGGCGAATAAATTTGAGTGCGTTTGTTTTACTATGAGAATC
>JALWNR010000436.1 GCA_027083715.1 Bacteroidales bacterium | reverse complement strand
TTAAGATAAATAGTTTAGAATGATAAAGATAACATGGCCTGATAATAATGTACGGGAATATCCCGAAGGGATAACAGGATTGGATATAGCTAAAAGTTTAAGTAACAGTTTGGCAAAAGAAATACTGGCTGTTGAAGTAAATGGTGAGGTTTGGGATGTAACACGCCCAATTAATCAAGATGTTGATATTCGTCTTTTAAAATGGGAAGATGAAGAAGGTAAACATGCATTTTGGCATTCATCGGCACATTTAATGGCAGAAGCATTGGAGTTTTTCTATCCGGGCATAAAATTAGGTATAGGACCTACTATTGAAAACGGATTTTATTATGATGTTGATTTACCTGAAGGCAAAAGTATTTCAGATAATGATTTCCCGAAAATTGAAAAGAAAATTTTAGAGCTTGCACGCAGAAAAGTTCCTTATGAACGTACCGATAAAACTAAGGAGGAAGCTTTAGAATATTTTAAGGAAAAAGGAGATGAGTATAAAATTGAGTTGATTTCAGAATTGGAAGACGGTACCATTACCTTTTACAAACAAGGTGAGTTTACCGATTTATGCCGAGGACCTCATTTGCCGCATACAGGCTTTATCAAAGCAGTTAAGCTAATGAAAATTGCCGGTGCATATTGGCGGGGTGATGAAACGCGAAAGCAATTAACACGTGTTTACGGAATAACATTCCCTAAGCAAAAAATGCTTGATGAATATTTGAAATTACTTGAAGAAGCTCAAAAACGAGATCATCGTAAAATAGGCAAGGAACTGGAATTGTTTACTTTTTCGAAAGCAGTAGGACAAGGTTTGCCTTTGTGGTTGCCAAAAGGTGCACAATTACGTGAGCGTTTAGAAAACTTTCTTAAAAAGGTACAGCGGGATTATGGCTATGAGCCGGTTATTACTCCGCATATTGGAAATAAAGAATTGTATGTTACTTCGGGGCATTATGCAAAATACGGAAAAGATTCATTTCAGCCGATACACACACCTGATGAAGATGAAGAATTTTTGTTGAAGCCGATGAATTGTCCGCATCATTGCGAAATTTATAAATCAAAACCACGTTCATACAAAGATTTACCCGTTCGTTATGCTGAATTTGGTACAGTGTATCGTTATGAACAAAGCGGTGAATTACATGGTTTAACTCGTGTTCGTGGATTTACACAAGACGATGCACATATTTTTTGTCGTCCAGATCAATTAAAAGAAGAGTTTTTAAAAGTAATTGATATTGTTTTGTATATATTCAAAACTTTGGATTTTGAAAATTTTGAAACCCAAATATCACTGCGCGATAAAGACGACCATAGTAAATACATCGGTAGTGATGAAAACTGGAAAAAAGCAGAACGCGCTATTATTGAGGCAGTTGAAGAAAAAGGTTTAAATGCTGTTGTTGAATACGGAGAGGCTGCCTTTTATGGTCCGAAACTTGATTTTATGGTTAAGGATGCCATTGGCAGACGTTGGCAGTTAGGAACTATTCAGGTCGATTATAATTTACCTGAACGGTTTGAATTGGAGTATGTAGGCAGTGATGATAAAAAACATCGTCCGGTTATGATTCATCGAGCACCTTTTGGTTCAATGGAGCGTTTTGTTGCTGTTTTAATAGAACATACCGCCGGAAAATTTCCACTTTGGCTTACTCCTGATCAGGCAGTAATTTTGCCAATTAGTGAAAAATATAATGATTATGCCAAAAAAGTTTTGAATATTCTAAAAAATTACGATATTCGCACTTTAATTGACGACCGTAATGAAAAAATCGGAAAGAAAATTAGGGATAACGAATTGAAAAAAATCCCTTATTTATTGATTGTAGGAGAGCAAGAGGTTGAAAATGAAGAAATTGCTGTGCGTAAACAAGGGCATGGAGATATTGGAAAAATGAAATTAAAAGAGTTTGCCGATTTTTTGCAAACTGAAATTGATAAACAATTAGCAAATTAAGTTTAACTAAACAATAGGAGGACCAAAAAATAGCTAAAAGATTTAAAAGAGGCTATCGAAAGCCACAAGAACAACAACCTAAACATAAAATTAACAGACAAATTAGAGCCAAAACGGTAAGGGTTGTTTTTGAAGGTGATGAAAGGGATAAAACCGGAATCTATTCAATTGAAGAAGCTTGGAAATTGGCTGAAGAAAGAGAACTGGATTTGGTTGAAATTTCGCCAAGTGCTAATCCGCCGGTGTGTAAAATCATTGATTATCAAAAATTTCTTTATCACCAAAAGAAGAAGCAAAAGGAAATGAAAGCCAAAACGAGTAAAGTTACTGTTAAAGAAATTCGTTTTGGACCTAATACTGATGAACATGATTTTAACTTTAAGTTAAAACATGCCATTAAGTTTCTGGAAGAAGGTGCAAAGGTCAAAGCCTATGTATTCTTTAAGGGGCGTACAATTGTTTATAAAGAGCGAGGTGAAGTTTTACTTTTAAGATTGGCTCAGGAATTGGAAGAGTATGCAAAAGTAGAACAACTGCCTAAGTTGGAAGGAAAACGCATGATTATGTATTTTTCTCCGAAAAAGAAAGTGTAAGTTTTTTAATCAGTTAATATATTAACAAAAAAGAGTAGTAAGATGCCAAAGATGAAGACAAATGCCGGAGCAAAAAAGCGTTTTAAATTAACCGGCAGTGGAAAGATCAAGAGAAAACATGCTTACAAAAGTCATATTTTGACAAAAAAGGCAAAGAAAAGAAAAAGAAACTTAACTTATTTCACTACTGTTCATAAAAGTGATGAAAATAATGTTAAGCTGTTACTTGCCATGAAGTAAACTTGTTTATTTTGATTTTTATTTATTATTAAATTAGGAGTTATTTAACCGGAAATTTAGCCCAAAAGAGTTTGTAACAAACCGCTAAATTTCAAAAAAATTAGAAATTATGCCAAGATCGGTAAATGCAGTAGCATCAAGAAAAAGAAGAAAAAAGGTCTTAAAAGACGCCAAAGGTTATTTTGGAAGAAGAAAAAACGTTTATACCGTTGCGAAAAATGCTGTTGAAAAAGGCTTACAGTATGCCTATCGTGATCGTAGAAACAAAAAGCGCGCATTCAGAGCTTTATGGATTCAGAGAATCAATGCAGGTGTTCGTGCCTACGGAATGTCTTACTCAGAGTTTATTGGTAAAATCAATAAAAAAGGAATTAAGTTGAACAGGAAAGTTTTGGCTGACCTTGCAATGAATCACCCAAAAGCTTTTGAAGCAATTGTAAATGAAGTAAAGTAAATTTTCTATAATGTATTTTTTAATGCTGTTCGGTTTTCGGGCAGCATTTTTTGTATGTCGGGCATGGTAATAAGCTGACAAAGTGCAAGTCTTTGTACGTATCGAGTTGATAGGAAACCTTAGTGATTGGAAAGCCTGTTCCGAACTTGATTCGGAAAAGAGAATTTCAAGCGACACCCAAATTTGAGTGCGTTTGTTTTGTGATAAAACTCGCTCAATGTATTGATAGTAAATGTGTTGTAATGTAATTGTAATAAAAGCGGTGAATTTTGCGGGTTAAGATTTCAGCTCACTTAATTCCAACCAGCGCATTTCTTTTTCGTCGATTTCTTCCAAAAGTTTGGCATATTCAGCCGATTTTTCGGATAGTTCCTCATTGTTTAATTTGCCTGAGTTCATCAGCTCTTCCAATTCATTTTTCTTTTTTTCCAATTCAGGAAGTTCGGCTTCAAGTTGTTCAAATTCTTTTTGTTCTTTATAGC
>JALWNR010000435.1 GCA_027083715.1 Bacteroidales bacterium | reverse complement strand
CCATATTTATGGGCAACAAATATTTCCATTCAAGTGTTAATAGTTGGTCAATTCTTAAACGTGGGAATGTCCATCTGAACCACATAAAAACAAAAATCACAACGATTACTTTCAGTCCAAACCAAAACAAACCGGCAAAAGGTATTGCATCAGTTATTCCAAAAGGCGAAAGCCATCCGCCAAAAAACAAAACAACGGCTACTGCTGCTATAATGAACATATTGACAAACTCAGCAAGAAAATAATAGGCAAAACGCATTCCTGAATATTCTGTGTGAAAACCAGCACCAAGTTCAGATTCGGCTTCAACCAAATCAAAAGGTGTACGGTTTGATTCGGCAGTTCCTGCAATCATAAAAATCATAAATGCAATTATTGCAGGAATATGTCCGGTAAAAATAAACCACCCGTTTTTTTGCAGTTCTACGATTTCTGAAATTTGTAAAGTGCCGGCTAAAACCACCATGGTAACAATAGCCATCCCTATTGAGAGTTCATAGCTAATCATTTGAATACCGGTTCGCATTCCGCCAAGCAAGGAATACTTATTATTTGAAGCCCATCCTGCCAAGAAAACACCCAAAACACCAATGGAAGAAACAGAAATAATAAAAAACAAACCTATATTAATATCAAATGCCTGAATTTCTTGAGAAAATGGGATTAAAGACATTGACATTAATGCTGTGGTTATAACAAAGTAAGGTGCAATTTTATATAGTTGTTTATCTGCTTTTACTGTTCCTGTAAGTTCTTTTGAAACCAGTTTTAATGCATCTGCGATGGTTTGAAACAATCCGGCAGGACCTACTCGGTTTGGTCCTAATCGGAGCTGAAAAAAACCGGCAACACGTCTTTCAAGCCAAACTAACATTAGTCCTAAAAGTGCAAAAATACCAAGATATGCAACAGCAATGAGTACAAGCTCTGTTATGTGTGTTGCACTCTCGGACATATATCCGAGTAAAAATTTATGTATTTCGGTAAAAATATCTGCTGTCATTTTTCTATAATTATCATTATGAAATTCAAACGGTCTTATCTGTCAATATCAGGAACAACAATATCAATAGTTGAAAGAATAGCCACCAAATCAGCTATTTTAAATCCTTTTGACATTTTATTAATTGCCATCATATTTGCAAAACCCGGAGAACGAAATTTTAAGCGATAAGGTGATTTTTGTCCGTCACTTTTTATATATACACCAAAATCACCTCTGGCAGTTTCAACCCTTTGCAGAAAATCGCCTGCCGGCAGTTTAATTACTGCTTTGGTTTTTACTCTGTGTTCACCTTCCGGAATTTTATCAACCAACTGTTCTAAAATAGATAGTGATTCCCACATTTCTTTAATCCTTACTTTATAACGAGCGTAAGAATCGCCTTCGGAGAATAATATTTCTTGAAATTCTACCCTGTCATAAGCACTGTAAGGATGAATTTTGCGAATATCACATGAAAGGCCTGAACCTCTGGCAGTTGGCCCGTTTAATCCGTATGCAATTGCATCTTCTTTTGAAATATAACCAACACCTTCCAGTCGTTTACGGAAAATCACATTGTTTGAGAGGAGTTTATCGTATTCGGGTAATTTCTTTTTAAAATGTTTGATGAACTCTTTTACTCTTTTAGCAAAATTTTCGTGTAAGTCATAACGTACACCGCCAATCACATTATAATTCATGGTTAAGCGGGCACCACAAGTTTCTTCAAAAATATCATTAATTAATTCACGCTCACGAAAACCATACATAAAAGTAGTTAATGCACCAATATCCATTCCCATAACGCCCCACCACAAAACATGTGATGAGATACGTGTAAGCTCGTCCATCATGGTACGGATAACTTTGATACGATCATTTACTTCAATATTATTAGCTTTTTCAACTAATAAACAAACTGCTTCATTATTCATATGTGCCGATAAATAATCTAAACGGTCGGTTAAATGAACAATTTGTTTATAGCTGTCATATTCGCACATTTTTTCAATTGAGCGGTGAATATAACCCAAGTCCATATCAACATTGCGGATGATTTCTCCGTCAAGTTTTAACAACAGTCTTAAAACACCATGCGTTGCAGGGTGCTGCGGTCCCATATTCAGGAAATATTCTTGTGTTTTCAGTTGGTCTGTTAAGAACTCTTCCATAATGTTTACTTTCTTATCAACATATTAATGTCTTCAAAATCTTTTCTTAGCGGATAGCCTTTATCCCAATCTTCGGGCAAAAACAGATGCTTTAAATCAGGATGTCCTTTAAATTTAATACCCAATAACTCATGGGCTTCCATTTCGTTATAATAGGCTGCCGGAAAGATATCATGAATTGAATCTATTTCAGGATTATCTCTACCTTCTGCTTTTACAGTTACTTGAATCATATGGCGATATTTTGTTGATTCCAGATGATAAATAACGGCTAATTCTTCGCCTAAATCAATTCCTGTTACAGAAAACAAATAGTCAAAAGCCAATTCATCATGCTCGTGAACTTTAACTAAAAAATTTTTGAGCATTTCTTTTGGAATTTCAAGAGACAAAAAATCACCCTCTTCACTTGTAAAGTTTATTCCGCTTACTATATTTTCGAGTTTATCTTTTAATTCTGAATTTGTCATAGCCAAATCTTATTTTTTTAAACCATCGTCAAAACCATCTACCGGATTATGTTTTGTACGGTATGCCATACTTTCTTCTTTGATTTTGTTTTGTAAAGCCAGCATACCATCAAGTAGAGCTTCCGGTCTTGGAGGACATCCGGGCACATAAACATCTACCGGTATAATATGGTCAGCACCACGAACTACTGAATATGAATTAAAATAAAAGGGACCTCCTGAAACAGCACAAGCCCCCATTGCAATTACATATTTTGGTTCAGCCATTTGATCGTATAAACGGCGTAATACAGGTGCCATTTTATTAGTAATAGTTCCGGCAATTATTATTAGGTCGGCCTGACGCGGTGTAGGTCTGGCTACTTCAAAACCAAAGCGCGACCAATCATGTCTGGCAGCACCTGTTTGCATCATTTCAATAGCACAGCAACTGGTACCAAAATAAAGTGGCCAAAGGGAATTTTTACGTCCCCAGTTTATAACACTGTCTAAAGTGGTAATAACTATGTTTCCTCCGTTCCCGCCGGGTAGAATTGTTCCCGGAAAATCGTTCAAGTCTGTTTTTTTATTTTTTATTCCCATTTTAAAGCTCTTTTTTTCCATGCATATAATAATCCGAGACCCAAAATGAGCAAGAATACGGTGATTTCAAAAAATGCAACCGCACCAATTTGTTTAAAAACAACTGCCCAAGGTATCAAAAAAACAACTTCTACATCAAATATCAAAAATATAATTGCAAACAAATAATAACCCACCTTAAACTGTATCCAAGTTTTTCCGATGGTTTTCATACCACTTTCATACGGTTCTTTTTTACTTTCGTTTTCAGATTTGTATGAAATTAAATTGGCAATAAAGTTTGCTATTAGTATCAACGCTATTCCGGCTAACGGAAAAACGATTAGTGCTTCAATTCCCATAATGATACATTTTTAATTTGAGCGCGAAATTAATATTTATATATAAAAATTAACATATGTTTTTATGTTATAGAAAATGTTTTTTTAAAATCAACACAAAATCAAATATTTATAAAGGTGTTTTTTTTATATATGATTTTTGTTAATGAACATATGTTTAAAAACATTAAGGGTATGAG
>JALWNR010000434.1 GCA_027083715.1 Bacteroidales bacterium | reverse complement strand
ATTAAAAAGACATTTGGATAATAATCTTTATGTTCCGGCTTTAAACTACGACAGATTTAATTGGTTTGGTTTTAGTTATTATAGTGGATACTATGGTGGGGTGATGGCTAAAGAAGCTGTTTTGTATGCCTTTGGAAAAAGCGGCAAGCCTAGAGTAAAACGTAAAAAAGTGAAAAATGAAATAGTAAAAAATGTACCGCCTTCACCAATAATGGAAAAGGATGATGAACTTGAAGAAGTTGCAAATGATATTTCGACTAATGATAAACAAGATATCGTTACTGAAAATAATACTGATTTTTCGGATGTTAAAGTACGCAGTAATTTTAACGAAACCGCATTTTTCTATCCGCACTTGCGTACCAACGAAAATGGCGAGGTGATTATTGAATTTACCATTCCCGAAAGCCTGACCAAATGGAAAATGTTGGGTTTGGCAACTACCAAAGACTTAAAGATAGGGCTTGTTACCAATACCCTGATTACTCAAAAAGAACTGATGCTTACGCCTAACGCACCGCGCTTTTTCCGTGAGAATGATAAAATTACTTTTCCGGTAAAAATTTCCAATGTTTCGGATAAAGACCTAACGGGAACCATACGTTTGGAAATGTTGGATGCAATTACCATGAAACCCGTTGAAGGTATTTTTGCCAAAAAAGAGCCTTTTGAAAAGAAATTCAGCATAAAAGCAAAAGGAAACACTATGGTCAATTGGGATTTAAACATCCCGGAAGGAGTGGATGCCGTAATGTATAAAGTTGTGGCAAAAGCCGGCGATTTTTCCGATGGCGAACAAAAAGCCTTACCTGTTTTAACCAACCGTATGTTGGTAACTGAAAGCATGCCTTTACCGGTACGCGGTGGCGAAACCAAAACTTTTACTTTTGAAAAATTGCTAAAATCGGGCAAATCAAAAACATTGCGCAACCATAAACTTACACTGGAATTTACTTCCAATCCGGCATGGTACGCTGTTCAGGCATTGCCTTACCTGATGGAATATCCTTATGAGTGTACCGAACAAACATTCAGCCGCTTTTATGCAAACAGTATTGCAAGCCATATTGCCAATGCAAATCCGAAAGTTAAACGTGTTTTCGATAGCTGGAAAAATACACCTCAAAGCGAAGCTTTAATTTCTAATCTGGAAAAAAATCAGGAATTAAAATCGGTATTACTCGAAGAAACCCCTTGGGTACTTGATGGTAAAGACGAAAGCGAACGCAAAAAGCGTGTTGGCTTATTGTTCGATTTAAACAAAATGGCTAACGAACTGAATATCGCTTTGCGCAAAATTCAAAAAGCACAAAAAGCAAACGGTGCCTGGCCTTGGTTTAACGGAATGCCCGAAAGTAGATACATTACCCAACATATTGTTACCGGAATGGGGCATCTTGACAAACTGGGAGTAAAAACTGTTCGCAGCGATGATAAAACATGGAATATGCTGAAAAAAGCCATTGCTTATTTAGACAGGCAAATACTGAAAGATTATCGCGAACTAAAAAAATATTACAACGCAAAGGAAATGCAAGAAAATCATCTGGGTGCTTATGCAATACAATATATGTATGGCAGAAGCTACTTCCTGGATATTCCGGTACCCGATGCAAGTAAAGTTGCCGTAGATTATTATAAAAACCAGATGCAAAAATACTGGTTATCGCAGTCGAAATATATGCAAGGCATGATTGCTTTGGCTTTACATCGTTTCGGCGAAACTACGGTACCGGCAAAAATCGTTAAATCTTTAAAAGAGCATTCCATTCATAATGATGAAATGGGCATGTATTGGAAAGATAATGTAGCCGGATATTATTGGTATCAGGCACCTATTGAAAATCAGGCTTTAATGATTGAAGTTTTTGATGAAGTGGCAAAAGATGAAAAATCGGTGGATGATTTGAAAGTGTGGTTGTTGAAACAAAAACAAACGCAAGATTGGAAAACCACCAAAGCCACAACCGAAGCCGTTTATGCACTCTTAATGCGTGGAGCCGATTGGCTGGCAAGCGATGAGCAAGTGGAAATAAAAATGGGAAATAAAATCATCGACCCGAAAAAAATGGATGATGTAAAAGTGGAAGCCGGATCCGGATATTTTAAAACATCATGGAGCGGCAGTGATATTAAGCCCGAAATGGGCAATGTTACCGTAAGTAAAAAAGATGCCGGTGTTGCATGGGGTGCAGTTTACTGGCAATACTTTGAACAATTGGATAAGATTACCACACATGAAACGCCTTTGAAACTTAAAAAACAGCTTTTTATTGAAAAATTGACAGAGCGCGGGAAAGTTATTGAGCCAAT
This sequence comes from Bacteroidales bacterium, assembly GCA_027083715.1. Classification (GTDB taxonomy): domain Bacteria; phylum Bacteroidota; class Bacteroidia; order Bacteroidales; family NBLH01; genus NBLH01. The sequence continues at coordinate 1,420 of JALWNR010000434.1, read as the reverse complement.
CACCAATAAAAATCAGCTGAAAGTAGGTGATAAAATTATTGTACGCATTGAACTACGTGTGGACAGGCGTATGGAATACGTACACCTGAAAGATATGCGTGCATCGGGCTTGGAACCCATTAATGTAATTTCCACTTATAAATGGCAAGATGGTTTAGGATATTATGAAAGCACCAAAGATGCTTCAACCAATTTCTTTATCGAATATTTGCCCAAAGGCACTTATGTATTTGAATATCCCTTGCGCGTAACGCACGAAGGTGATTTTTCAAACGGAATAAGCACGATACAATGTATGTATGCACCGGAATTTACATCGCATTCCGAAGGAATTAGGGTAAAAGTGAAGTAAAAATCCATTGCTATGACATAAAGCACTAATCTGCGTTAATATGAGTAATCTGCGAAAAAACAACTATCCACAGATTACTCAGATTAACGTAGATTATTTTTTCCGTTAAACACAGTAATTGCATAGCAATTAAACTTATAACTTGTCAGCCTATCGGCTGATGCCTTATATGGTTCAGACACATCAACTTTTAACATTTTTTAACACAATAAGCGGTGAAAATCAGCGTTTTTGAAGCAACCCTTGACCTTTGTTTTGCATCCTGTTTATGTGTTTTCGCAAAGTCCTTTCATGAATACTGAAACGTACTTTACAAAATAAAGAAAATTTATGCTGATTTCATCCGTACCCAATATTCTTACTCGTATGTTTCCTTCACTTGTCTGGAAAGTGGACGAAACACAAAAAACAATCTACCTGACTTTTGATGATGGACCAATTCCTGAAACAACAGAGTGGATTTTAAAAACATTACAACAATTTAATGCAAAAGCTACTTTTTTCTGTGTAGGTGACAATGTACGCAAATACCCGGAACTTTTTCAGCAAATATTAGATGAAGGACACCTGGTAGGCAACCACACTTATAATCATTTAAACGGATGGAACACAAGTGTAGATGAGTATATTGAAAATGTTGAAAAAGCAGCAAAACTGATTAAATCAAACCTTTTTCGCCCACCACGCGGAATGATTCGTATTGATCAGGCACAAAAACTACTGGAAAAATATCATATTGTAATGTGGAATGTATTAAGTGTTGATTATGACAAGGATGTCAGTCCGCAACAATGTCTTAAAAATGTTACGTCCAATGCTAAAGCAGGTTCAATTGTTGTATTTCACGACTCGCTTAAGGCACAAAAAAACATGCAATACGCTTTACCCAAAACGCTGGAATATTATGCCGAAAAAGGCTACCACTTTGCTAAATTAAATTTTAGCAACATAAAAGAAAGCCGCCCCAGTAGAGTTGAGCTTGCTCTTGCCTATGCTTTTTCAAGGTAAAAAATCATAATCTAAAATTTTAGCTGAAAAACGCCGATTGATTATTATCGTCATTAAAGA
>JALWNR010000433.1 GCA_027083715.1 Bacteroidales bacterium | reverse complement strand
TTTTTTTTTACACTGATTAGTTAGAATTTTTTTAAAAGAACTTTAAGCTAAATTTTATGGCAAAAGAACTGATTGAAAACAATGAAGAGAAAAAATCCTTGAATTTTATTGAGGCAATTATTGAGGAGGATTTAAAAGAAGGAAAACATCAACAAATATATACCCGTTTTCCTCCGGAACCTAATGGTTATTTGCATATAGGTCATGCGCAGGCAATTTGTTTAAATTTTGGCTTAGCTGAAAAATATAACGGAAAATGCAATTTGCGTTTTGATGACACCAATCCTGAAAAAGAGGATGTGGAATATGTAGAATCTATAAAAAATGATATAAAGTGGCTGGGTTTTCAATGGGAAGGTGATGTAAAATACACATCGGATTATTTTGATAAACTTTATAATTTTGCTGTAAAACTGATTAAAGAAGATAAAGCCTACGTTTGCGAGTTAAGCCCTGAACAAGTTAGGGAATATCGAGGAACACCAACCGAAGCAGGAAAAGAAAGTCCGTGGAGAAACCGTCCCGTTGAAGAAAGTTTAAGGCTTTTTGAAGGTATGAAAAAAGGTGAGTTTGATGAAGGGAAATATATGCTTCGTGCAAAAATTGATATGTCATCGCCGAATATGCACATGCGCGACCCGATTTTATACCGTATAAAAAAAGCAGAACATCACCGCACTGGAAATAAATGGAGTATTTATCCGATGTATGATTTTGCACACGGACAATCGGATTATTTTGAAGGAATTACTCATTCTGTATGTACATTGGAGTTTGAAGTGCATCGTCCTTTATACGATTGGTTCATCGATCAGTTAAAAACCGGAGATTATCGTCCGCGCCAGATAGAATTTGCTCGTCTTAACTTGAATTACACGGTAATGAGTAAAAGAAAATTGCTTCAACTAGTTGAAGAAAAAATTGTTGACGGATGGGACGACCCACGAATGCCGACTATTTCCGGCTTACGGCGCAGAGGTTATACTCCGGCAGCGCTTCGTAATTTTGCTGAGCGCGTAGGTGTTGCCAAACGTGATGGAATTGTTGATGTTGCACTTCTTGAATACAGCATTCGTGAAGATTTGAATAAAACTGCCGACAGGGTTATGGGTGTATTAAATCCATTGAAAGTTATTATTGATAATTATCCTGATGAGACAGAAGAATTTTTAGATGCGATAAATAATCCTGAAGATGAAAGCCGAGGTAAACGTAAAGTACCTTTTAGTAAAGTACTATATATTGAACAGGATGATTTTATGGAAAATCCGCCAAGGAAATTTTTCCGTCTGGGAATAGGGCGTGAAGTACGTTTGCGTTATGCCTATTTTATTAAATGTACACATGTTGATAAAGATGATAACGGAAATATTACTGCCGTACATTGTACCTATGACCCTGCATCGAAAGGAGGTAAATCACCGGATGGAAGAAAAGTAAAGGGAACCTTGCACTGGGTGTCGGCTAAACATGCCATAAAATCAGAAGTTCGCTTATACGATCGATTGTTTACTGCTGAAAATCCTTTGGAAGATAAGGAAAAAGATTTTAAAGAATTTATCAATCCTGATTCTTTAAAAATAATTGAAAACGCATTTTTAGAACCTTATTTATTAAATGCAAATGTTGGTGATCGTTTTCAATTTGAGCGCATAGGCTATTTTTGCGTAGATAAAGATTCCAGCGAACAAAAATTAGTGTTTAATCGTACGGTTGGATTACGCGATACTTGGGCTAGAATTAAGAATAAATAGAACATGAGGCTGCCTGAAAAGCCGTTTAGACAGCCTCTTTATTTTATTAAAACACCGCTTTTGCAATATTATATATGTTATCGGCTTTGCCCATTGTATAATAATGTACCGAAGGTACATTATGTTTAACCAATTCTTTTGATTGCTCAATTGCCCATTCTACACCAACCTGGCGCACCTCTTGATTGGTTTTGCATTTACGTACTTCGTTTGCCAATGCTTCGGGAATATCTATATTAAATGTAGCAGGTAAAATTGTTAAGTGTCTTTTTACCGATATGGGTTTTAATCCGGGAATAATAGGAACATTAATTCCATGCTTTCGACATAAATCAACAAAATCAAAATATTTTTTATTATCGTAAAACATCTGAGTAATAATATAATCTGCCCCTGCTTCCACTTTTTTCTTTAAATGATAAATATCAGCAGCCATATTGGGCGATTCAAAATGTTTTTCAGGATAGCCTGCCACACCAAAAGAAAAGTCCATTTTTGTAGTGTTTTGCAATTCTTCATCTAAATAAATGCCTTTATTCAAATTGTTTATTTGTTGAATTAATTCAATAGCATGTGCATGACCATCTCTTTCAGGTACAAATTCTTTATCAGCAGCCAGAGGATCTCCCCTTAAAATCAATAAGTTACGAATACCCAAAAAATGTAGGTCGATGAGTGCATTTTCCGTTTCTTCTTTGGTAAATCCACCGCAAATCATGTGCGGAACCACATTAGCATTCTGATATTTGTATTTTACTGCAGCCGCAATGGCAACAGTTCCAGGGCGTTTGTGTACGGTTTTGCGTTCAAGTAATCCTGATTTATGCCTTTTATAAACAACTTCTTCTCTATGATAGGTTATATTTAAAAATTTAGGTTCAAACTCCATCAAAGGATCAATGGTCTCATAAATTAAATTTATATCTTTACCTTTTAATGGTGGTAAAATTTCAAATGAAAACAATGTTTTTTTTGCTTCATGTAAATGATCAATAACTTTTTTTGGCATATACTTCTGTTTTGAACTTGCAAAAATAATAAAATCTTATCAAAAAGGCTTTTTGCAGATAAATTTTATTTTTTTTAACTTGATATACTTCTATTTTTTTCGTAAATTGCTTAAATATTAACACTGATATTGATTTTTTTTAAAATTTAAGATATAGGATAATGGGATTTATTAAAAAAGTGTTTGTGGCAGCCGGAACTATATTTGGTTTGGCGCTTGGCTTAAGCCTGATGCAAAGAAAAACAATAATTTTATCGGGAAGAGTTTATTACTCAGGAAATAAAAAATTTGAAACAGCCGAAGAATTAAGTATTGAAACCCAAGGTAGTATCCGAAAAATTTCGGGAAATAACGAAGGTTTTGTTTTGTATAAAGATGGAAAAGAAATACTTAAAAGTATGGAGCAAAATGCTTTTAGTACAGTGGGTACCAAATTAGATAAAGGAACTTACAAGGTTTTACCAATTACATCAGGAGGGAGACGTCCGGCTCATGTGATAATTGAGATAGTCGTATAAATCAATAGTTTGTTATGCAAGGCGCAAAAAGATATTTTTTCAATTCAATGACTTTATGGACAGACACTAATTATACGGGTTACACAGATACCACACTTTATTAAAGCATCTGGGTTAAGATGTAAAATCTGCGATAATTTGCGTTCATCTGTGGACAAAATACATCCACAGATTACTCAGATTACCGCAGAACTGTTAAGCTTGTGTTCTTAATATTTTGCAAAAAAATGCAAAGATTTAAGGGTTAAGAAAATGAAAACATTAATGCAAATATATCCTCTATTTTAAACCACAGCCTTATGTTTTTATAAAACATTGAAATTCAAGCTCTTACAGAACAACGAAACTAAAATCTAATGTTTTGGTTTTCAATAAATTAGTTCACTTTTCAGTCTTCACCCTTCACTTTTTAACGAAGTATTGATAAATATCAATAATCCAAAACAGGGAGCTTGCTTAATCTAATAG
>JALWNR010000432.1 GCA_027083715.1 Bacteroidales bacterium | reverse complement strand
AAATATGTATATGAAACAGATACCTTTACCTGCTAAAAAATACTACAATGCAAAATTAAATTTAATTAATATACTTCAGATTTGGGTAAGAAATATGAAAAATAAAAGATGGCATAAAATTAATGACTTATGGCAAGCAAAAAAAATAGAATAAAAATATTTATAGTAATTTCAATAATTATATCAATAATTGCTTTTCTAGTAATTATTGGTTGGTACATAGTGTTTCCTATTTATTTTGCTATGAACTATGCTAATTCTAATGAATCAAGGGAAATACATACTAAATTAAATGGGAATGTTGTTCTTACAATTAGCGATTCATTAAAAAATGAGAAATGGGAACATAATATACCAAAAAACTGGAATAATATTTATTACAAAAATGATACTATTTATCAAAAATCAGGTTATTTTTTTATAGAAAAAACAGATTCAACAGAAAATATCGTTATAAAAACACAATTATACAATGTCATTTTTATAGATGCAGTATATACTGATACAGCAAAAATCTATTATAGAAATATGTCTGATGAAGAAAGAGAAGAATATGAAAAACTACTACGTCAAACAGTTTTTAAGGATATTGAAAAAGAAGCAAAAAGGCAAAATTTACCAAATTCAGAGATTTACTTGTCAAAAGAGATACTTGAAAAATATGGATATTATGAATTTGCAAAAAAAATATATCCTGAATAAAGTGGTATAAATGTATAAATTAAAAAAAAGCTTGGTTCTTGCCCAGTTCGACTGAGGCTATAAAAAAACATTTCAAATTTACGCCAAAACCTGTAAATTTGGCAAAAGTTCTTTGACATACGAAAAAAATACTTTCACTATCGGATACAGTTAAACAATACTAACAGAATATCGGGACACTTTAACCACCACTTTGGCTTTGTGTTTATGGAAGCCAACAGCCAAAAACTTTACCACACCATAGCCCATGAATTAGGGCATAGCCTGTCCCGCAAACAAAGTGTCGGGAGCGCTTTATCCTGCGCCACACCTTATTTGCTATAACTTATAGCAAACAAAGTGAAGCAATTTTTTCAAGTCTAAACTAAACAACATTGGTTACTATTCTATAGTTTGAAATAGAATCTGCCAATATATCGATATTATTTTTGATTAAAACCCGATTGTTAAACTCAAATTAACAAGGCGATTGCTTAAATAATTAGGAACGGCAAATTCAGTGGCTTGCAAACCTCCAATATTGGATGAATTGGGTACTACGGTAATCCAGTTATAAGAAATGGTATTGTTAATTCCCAATAAATTGAATATATCTAAACCTATTCGCATATAACGCAATTTATTTAAAAATGCCGATTTACTCTGTTGGTTTTCCTTTTTTAGCTCTGCTGAAAAGCCAATATCTACACGAAAATATGCCGGCATTCGTAAAGGAGCATAATAAGTATCTTCAAGGGGTGGACCAAAAGGTAAGCCACTTAAATACATCAATGTCAGATTTACACGAAACCGATCGTTTCCCGGAACGTAATCTTGAAAAAATAAGCTGATATTTACCGGATGATCATTAGGGAAAGGCTGTTCACCGATTGTATCGTTATCAATGTTCATTCTTGATTTCATCAAAGAAAAACTCAACCACGAATCTACACCGGGCACAAACTCACCATTTAAGCGAAAATCAGCACCGCTTACAAAGCCTGCTGCTGTTTTTTCAGGATAATATAAAACACGTATATTATCAATACTGTATGGTATAATATTAGTAATCAATTTATAATACAACTCTGTTTTGAAATGAAACGAACGGCTAAACATCGAAAAATCATAATCTCCGGAGATAGAGAAATGTATGGAACGTGGTGAATTAATATCCTTGAAAACATCACCTGTGTAATTAATAATTTCTTTGTAAAATAATGATTGATAGTAGATGCCGCTACTAAAACGTAAATATAATTTTTGATTTGCAGCCGGATAAAAACCTCCGGCAAATCGTGGGCTGATTAAAGTTTTTCGGTTAAAATCCCAATACTGCCAACGTATGCCATACTCTATATTCCAACGAACAGCTCCGATTCCATGATAATCGGCTTGTATAAAAGCAAAGTACCGATTTGAACTGATTTGATTTGCAGAGCGGTATGCACTCGACAATATAATTTGTTGTCCGGTATAAGGTATAGAATATCCGGCAGAATCTTTCATCTGCCATTCGTTAATTTGATCATCAATCTGTTCATTTTGATATTTCAACCCGAATTGAATACGGTGTTTATTTAAAACATAGTTAAGTTTGTATTCTATATTGTAAATTTGGGCTTCAAAATAATTTCGAGCATGTTTTATAAAACTTCCAATCCCAAGATTAAGAATACTATCGCCAAAAGTTTCCGAACCAATTTGTTTATCCAATTCGTTTAATGAATACCTGCCTTTAATATCGTACTTTAGTTCTTCGTAATCGGCATAAGCCGATGTTTTAAGCTGCATGTTTAGAAATTTATTTGCTTTGTATTCAGCACTTAATCCACCTAAGAAAGCCCTAAAACGATCTTTTTCACTACCTTCAAAATCTACATATAAATTTACGGCATCTTTAGTTGTTCCAAAAGATGTACTTCTGTCTTCGGGATAAAATAAATAATTATTATTTGCAAAATAGGTGAGTAAACTAATTGTCCATTTTTGAGAAATTTGATATTCAAAATTGCTTTGTATGTCTAAAAAATTAGGTTTATATTCGCCTTTGGTTTCCAAACTGTTCAATAAATATTGCGAATTTTTATAACGCATACCGGTCAAGTAGCTAAATTTACCGTTTTTTGAACTTCCCTCAACATGTACGGCAGCTCCTAATAAACCCAAATTAGCATTTGCTTTAAATTCTTTGGGCTTTTTATATTTAATATCCAATACCGATGACAGTTTATCACCGTATTTGGCAGCAAATCCTCCTGCCGAAAAATTTACCGAAGAAACCAAATCGGCATTAGCCATATCCAAACCTTCTTGTTTACCGGCTTGAACAAGTACCGGACGAAATATCTCAAAACCATTTATGTAAACCAGATTTTCATCAAAATTTCCTCCACGCACAGAGTAGCTGCTACTCATTTCGTTTAGGGAAGCTACTCCGGGTAGAGTTTTAATCATACTTTGTATGCTGTTTCCCGAAACTTGTGGAATACTGTTCATTATTTTCGGGCTTAATTTTGTAATTCCGGCTTCTGCCGATGATTTATCGGTAATATTAATGGTGGCTATTTCTTTATCCTTTTTTTGAAGTTGAATATTCAGATAAATATTTTTTTCGTTACTAAAATAAATCAATGTATCAAAAGAAGAATATGAAAGATGCGAAACAACTATATGTACCGGACTTTTTTCAGAATAATCGATACTGAAAATACCGGTTGTATTAGTAGATGTTCCTTTTGATGTACCATAAATACTCACATTTGCCATTTCAATTACAGCTCCTTGATTATCTGTAACTTTTCCGGAAATTTTAATTTTGTTTTGCGAAAAAACAGTAATGGAAAAAGCGATGTTAATAAGTATGAAAATATGTTTTTTATTCACAGAAAATATTTTAGAAATTACAAACTTAATTTGTTTTTAAGCAATTTATAAATCGCTTAAAGATTTTGTTTAAATTTTTAACTTTTAATTTGCATTATTAATGCACCATTATTATAATTTATTATTTTAGGTACTACTGCAAAGTTAGTGGGTAAATCAATAAATATAAAGTTTTACCATTAATTTGATAAGCATTAAATA
>JALWNR010000431.1 GCA_027083715.1 Bacteroidales bacterium | reverse complement strand
TGCAGGTTAAGTGGTTTCGTAATAGATGCGCAAAGATAAAAGTAAGGCTCCCAACTTTTAGCCTCATGAGCCTAAGGCGAATAAATTTGAGTGTTGTATTTCTTAATTGGAATACTTGTAATTATCAGTTAATCAGTTAAATATTAAAAACATCAATAAAAACTGGTAAATAATACGGGTTATATTCTTAAACCTAGTATTAAAATATCATCTACTTGATCAAATTTTCCTTTCCAAACATTATATTCATTTTCCAGCACTTCTTTTTGATGTTCCATGCTTTCTCTGTGTATCATCTTTAATAGTTGTTTAAAGCGTTTAATCAGATATTTTCTACCGTCTTCACCACCAAACTGATCGGCAAAGCCATCGCTAAACATATATAAAGTGTCTCCTTTTTTGAGTTGAATATGGTGATTTGTGAAATCTTTTTTACGGCGACTTACACCTATGGGCATTCTGTCACCTTCAATAATGGTAAATTCACCATCTCTGAATAAGTACAAAGGATGATGAGCACCTGAATATTGTAATTCAAGAGTTTCTTTATTTAATGCACAAAAAGCAATATCCATCCCATCACGACTTTCAATATCATCATCAGTTTTAAGCATATGTGCCACTTCATCACGCAATATATTTAAAACATCACTTGCTTTATCTAAATCTGTCCGGTTAGTAATTTCGTTCAAATATGTAGTTCCCATCATACTGATAAATGCACCCGGAACACCATGCCCGGTGCCATCGGCAATGGCTAGTAACAAATAATTATCTTGTTCACGAAACCAATAAAAATCGCCACTTACAATATCTTTGGGTTTAAAGAAAATAAAATGTTCTGAAAAATGCTTTTCAAGAAAATTTTCCGAGGGAAGTACTGCATACTGAATACGCTTTGCATAAAGAATACTGTCCGTCATTCTTTTGTTGGTTTTTTTTATGTCGTCATTGGCTCTTGCCAGCTCGGCATTCATGTATGTTATTGATTCATAGGCTTCTTGTAAATTATCCAATATCGCCTGAATTTCTTCTTTTTGTTGATTTATTTCTTCATTTCTTTCTTCGAGTAAGCTATTTGATTCTTTTAAGTTTTCTGCTTGTGTTTGAATTTCTTCTTTTTGTAATTCTATTTCGGCAGTTCGTTCTTTTACAATTTTTTCAAGGTGTTCTTTTTCTTTAAGCAGTCGTTGTGTATTGAGTTTAATTAGCAACCAAATAAAGAGTACTACTAAAATAAAGTAAAATAGATAAGCCCAAATAGTTCGATACCAAGGCGGAAGAATTTTAAAACGATATGCTGTAGCTACAGATTCTTCACCAAAAATATTCCTTGATTTTACATAAAATATATATTCTCCTTCATACAAATTACTTAATTCTTTTTTGGTTTCATTGGTCCAAGATGACCATTTATTCAGGTGTCTATCTCCCTCTAAACGATAACTGTATTTATTGGTTTCTTCATTAAAAAAGAAGGGTAAAGCATATTCAAAAACCAAGCTATTGTAATTGTAGTCTATAAGATAAGGAACGTCTGTTGAAGTTATATTTGTGGCAATCAATGAATCCCCGTTTATTTTAACGTCGGTAATTAATACTTTTTTTACATCAGGGGCAAAAAAATGCCGGGTTAAATCAATATGATACAATTTATTTACGGTTAACACCCATAAATACGGATAGTCTGTATAAACTGCCTCAATTTGAGGTATTCGTTTAAAAACTAAAGTATCTAAATTATATGCCTCTTTATTATTATGTATAACAGCAAGCTTATTCTTATTATTATGCTCCAAAAGCATCATAGTTAAGCTGTCGTTTATTTCTTCAAAAAATACAAATTTATCATTTATTGATTTTAAAATTCCGCCAAACAAACTTGTATCTTTTCTAAATCCGGATTTTTTCTTATCAAACACATAAATTGCACTATCAGCAATAAAATAGTTGGTTTTATTCAATAACAAAACATCATGAAATTTGATTTTTGTAAACAAGCTGTCTTTATCAAAATGCTTTTGCTTATATGCATATTTTTTACCAGAGACAGGGCTTAATAAAACAGGTAAATCATCTTCAATTACCCATAAATCATTACCGCTTGTTTCGCTCATAGCTGTTGGGTACCCTTCTAAAACGGTGAGTGTATCGCTAAAATCATATTTCCCGTTGGATAGTTGTATGCTGAAAAGTACATTGTCTTCAAAAAAATAGAGTTTTGAAGAATCTAGTGAAGGCATAAAACCATACAAAGAATACCCTCCAAGTTCGTTTGCTTTAAAATCTTCAATTTCATAAATTGTTCCATTTGCAGCTATCAATACTTTTTTGTTTTTAGGATTTTTTTTATCTACAATAGTCTGTATATCAAAGCACTGAATTGCATCTTTTCCTGTAATACCTTTAATTGGATAAAATTTATTGTCTTTCAAATAAAACACTCCAATGTTTGTACTTGCATAAACTTGTCCCTTACTTCGATGAACGCTATAGATTGAACCTTTTAATCCACTTTTTTCATTCCAAAAAGTAATTGGTACGGAAAATTCTATTTTTGAAACTCCATATGCCGTTGATGCCCATAAAATACCGGACTTATCATAATATAAATGATGAATTGTATTATTAGCCAAACCGGCATTTTTATCAATATTCCAAAGAATTTTCCCATGTTGATTTACAATAATAATACCTTTCAATATAGTTCCGAATGCATAGGTAGAATCATTGATTTGGGTAGCGGAATATAATTGATTTTCTCTGATAAACTCATTGGTCTTTAAAAGTTCTTTATTATCAAAATCTGAGGTGCTAACGTATTTATCATTGCTCTTTGCTTTAGGATTATAAATTAACAATCCGGTGCTTGTAGCAAGGAGTATTTTACCGTTTTTATACGGAAACATTTGCCAAATAAAATAATTTTTAAGCTCATCGGCACCTTTTACGGGAACCAGGCTGTCATTCTCGTATTTTAAAATCCCTTTTTCATAATGATAAAAATAGAAGGTTTTATTTACATCATAGGCAAAAACATAAGGTGAATCTTCTGCTTTCCAAACTTTATAATCAGGTTCTACATAGTTGTCTTTATAACGAAATCGGAAAACAGATTCTCGCGAAATAAAAAAAACAGTACTGTCATCAACAACCGTATTCCATACATCAGAAAAATCAAGATCAATGGAATCAATATAATTTAAAAATGAAACATAAATAGTTTGTCCGATAGAATCAGATTGTAAATAACCAAAGTCGCCATCTAAACCAACAAATATCAAACCTTTATTATTAGTAGTTAGTGAGCGCACTACATTATCCTTTCCGGTAAAGATCTTTTGCCATTTGTTTCCCGTGTATTGAAAAATATACTCAAAGTTAGCATTGTAAAAGCGTCCTTGTAAATCGCACACACCTGCCCAAACCTGTGGTTCACCACCATATTCAAGTGGATTGTAATTTTTTATAAAAGGAGCACCCAGTTCTTGCGCAATAATATTTTTTTGGAAAAACAGAATGAAGAACAGAAATAGAAAATAAATTAGTTTTTTCACCTCTTTTTGGATTGTTAATTGATTTTTGGTAAAAATATAAAATATTTAACAGAAAATGATAAATGCCGGACAAATAATCAACATATGTCCATACCTTAGGTAGTATATACTGATGTTTAACATCGTTGAGGCTTTAACGTTCACATCTAAGCCTTTAATTATTGCGGTTAAGCCGCAAAATTCACCGCTTTTGTTATAGGCGCACTGTAATATTC
>JALWNR010000430.1 GCA_027083715.1 Bacteroidales bacterium | reverse complement strand
TTTGTAATCCAACCCAAAGTTGAAAAATTCAGGAAAGTATTTAATGATTATTTAAAATAAGTTTTTTAAACTATTTGAACGTAAAAAAGCAAGTTAGGAAACTTGCTTTTTTATCACAACTCAAAATTTAGTTATACAAGTCCTATATATCATCATCAATCGGTGGTTTGGCAATGCCCACCAAAACACTACTCCAGTTGGTAAGTTTCCAAATACCGCGATTATTTCTTTTCAAACTCATCGGGCGCGGACTACTTGCTCCCGAACAGGCTGCAAACACTTTAAATTGTCCTGCTGCTTTGTCTCCGCTATAGCGATTACTGCTAAATACATAAATATAAGGTAATTTTACCGAATAATTATTCTCCGGCTTTGAACCTTTAATGTATGAATTTGGAATGTATTTATCATTTGCCATTTGGCGTTTAATTAAATCCATATCGCCATTAAGTAACTGATAGCCTTTATATACATTACCTTCGCGAAGGCTGTTACGGTCAACAATGGTAACAAAACACTGTTTTGCCAAATCCGGATTATCAATATACATTTTTAGTGCTAATAAAAACATGGCAGCTCCACCTTCGGGAGTAGTGGCAATTTGATTACGCATTTCTACAAACTCGTCTATAGTAGCAGGAATTTTTTTAATTGTAATCGTCTCTTGTGCATTCATCATCAGTGCAAAAAGTGTAAACGATAAAAAAAGGAAAATTTTTCTTTTCATAGTTATATTGTTTTGATTTAGATAAATATAAAAATATTTTTTCACTCTAAGCAGTATTTTTTGATAATTGTAAGATATTTTAAGGTGAAAGAGTTAAATACTTCTGTCTGTATTTTAAATATTTGCAATATTATAGAAGTGCTGTAATTCTACACTCAAGCACCTGTTTTGATTTTTGAGACCCTAAACAACATCGGATTTATTTTTCTTTTTAGGTAAAAACATTCACAAATACAGCACGGGATACCCTTTCAAAACTACCTATTGTAAATCAATTAGTTAAGATTTTCTTATAAAGTTCGAAAATTGGAAAAAGCACCAAAGGTGCATTAATTATTAGCCCTGTCTGTTAGGGCAGGGGGCTTATATATTGCATTACCGTAAAGCACCGAAGGTGCGTAATATATTCTTCTACAATCCCAATTTCTGTTGGATTAACAGAAAAGGCACCATATCCTTTTTGCCAATAAAAATTTTGATAATGTTTACCTTTTGTTTTTATCCATACTGATATTTTTGTCAATATAAGGATGTCTGTCTTTTGTGCTAAATGTTATGTGTATATAATTGTAAACCAATGACTATGGAATGATATTATGGTTATTAAGTTAATACATGGTTTTATTACGCACCTTTGGTGCTCGTTTTTGATTTCGATTATTAATCATAGGGCTACACCCTATGCTATTAATTACGCACCTTTGGTGCTATTTTTACTACGACTAGTATTTGACCATACATATAATAATTCATTATATCAGAAACACTATCGGATTTATTTTTCTTTTTAGGTAAAAACATTCGCAAATATAGCACGGGACACCCATTTTTCAAAACTACCTATTGTAAATCAATTAGTTAAGAGATTTTTATGAAGTGCGGAAAACAGAAAGGAGGAAAATTTTTCTTTTCATAGTTAATTCTACACTCAAGCAAATTAAATTACACAGAAACAACAGTTCTTTCTTTTACACTAAACATTTTTGTTTCCGGTATGTTTCGTTGTTGTAAATAATTAGTATATAAATTACTAAAATCCGTACGTTCACTAATTACTTTATCCGAAACTCCGTACAGTCCGAGAATTAAATCAGAAATTTCACGAACTGCATTATTTCCTCCTTGTTGTGCGGTAATATAATCACAAAGTTTATTTTCTATGGCATATTGCTTAAAAAGAGGCGAAGCATCTCTACGCACCATAAATTTTAAACCACATTGTTTAGCAATAGGAAAATCTAAAACATCATCAAAACAAAAAGCTACTTCATGAGCTTGTAAATTAAATTCTTTAAGTAAATGCCGGAAAGCTAATGCTTTATCAGGTATTTTAAAATAAATATGATGAAAATGCTCACGAACAGCCAATTTTTTTGCCGATTGATTATTCTCACCGGTAATAATTGCCATAACCGGTAAATTCTGCTGATTTTTTAACCAAAAGCCAAATCGCAAAAGATTAGTTCCCATTGAATCTGCTTCTGTATAACTACTTGAAATACCCTCTGCTTTTGTACCGGAATTAAAAACACCGTCCCAATCAAAAATAAAGGCTTTTATTTTATTTAATTTTTCCTGTATATAAGAAAGAGAAGAAATAAATTCTCCTCCTAGATTTTTAAATATGATTTATATTTCGTTTGTCATATATTATATTTAGTTACTTGATGCTAGCAATAACTGATTATTAACAAGTAATCAGACAAGTTTTCCTATTTAAATTTTTATAAATTCATTTTTATGAGCATCATATTTCAAATTATTCTCTTTAAGGCTTTGTTCAAAAATTTCAGGATTTAGTTTTCCTGTTCGCCACAAATGCAATTCTTCCATTAATTCATTGATTTTAAACAATAGTTTTTCATTCTGCTCATTATTAACAACTGTCTCTTCTTCTAATTGGCTTTTAATTCTACTGTCCTGAATTAAACTGCCTAATCCGCCTTTAAAACTTTTTTTTGCCATAATAAATGCAATTATTCAATGGTAACTATCAATGAAACTAATCATCTTCAAATGAGTGAATACTTTTCTGATTTCAAAAATTGAACGTTCAAAAAATATCAATCTGCCGATAGGCAATTTGAACTTAAATCACCTTTCAAAATCCAATTTTTAATCTAAAAACTTACCCTTCCTGCCTTACTAATATTTCTTTACACAATTTCAAATAATCTTCAGCTCCATATGATTTTTCATTATATCTGAAAATATCCATACCCATACTTGGGGCTTCAGCCAGAGCAATATTATCCCGAATTTTTGTATCAAATACTTTATCCTGAAAATAGGTATTAATAGTATCCACTACATCCCGATGCAAGATTTTACGTTTATCGTACTGGGTAACAAAAACACCGGTAATTTCGAGTTTTTTATTCAGGCGTTTACGCACTTTATCTTTAACTTCTATAATCTTTGTCAAACCTTTAATTGCCAGATAATGAGGTTGTAAGGGTATGTATAATTCATCAGCGGCAGTTAATGCATTAATAGTCAGCAAACCTAAACTTGGCGGACAATCAACCAACACATAATCGTAATTATCACGAATAGGATCTAATAGTTCGGTGAAAATATATTCGCGTCCGGCTTCTGAACTTAATTCCATTTCGGCACCTGATAAATCTAATGTAGAAGCTATAATGTCTAAATTATCGTTCACGGGTATCGGCATCAACTTATGCTCCCCTTTAAGAGCTTCGTAAATAGTATATTCCGGCTTATTTACACCAAAGCTTTGAGTTAAATTGGCTTGCGGGTCCATGTCCACAAGCAAAACTTTGCGCCCTAGCTTTGCCAAACCGGCACCTACATTAACAACCGATGTAGTTTTTCCAACTCCACCCTTATGATTACTGCATGCAATTACTTTTCCCATTTTTTTAATTCTTAGCAGTTTAAATTTGTAAATTGGTTTATTCGTAAATTTTTATAAGACATTAAAATTCAAGTGTTTACAAAATAGCAAAACTAGATTTTAGTATGCTTATTTTCAGTAAATTAATTCACTCTTCACCCTTCATTTTTTAACGTAGTACCGTTAAT
>JALWNR010000429.1 GCA_027083715.1 Bacteroidales bacterium | reverse complement strand
AAAAGAAGGTTACCGTCAATACCCAATCCTAAAGGATTGACCATAGAGTATGTACCGATTAATTTTGGCTGTGTAATATTTTGGATATCGATAATTTGTAATTCGTTATTGAATTGCCCACACCAATTATCTTCCGAATGTAATGTAACATAAGCATAATCACCTTCAACAACTACAGGGTCGCAACTGTAAATATGCTCAAATATTGAAAGCTTTTTTGGGTTTTGCGGGTTTGCAATATCATAAACCAACATTCCGGTTTGTGTACCGATAAATAATTTATTTTCGTAAGGAAAAATCGTTTCAATTCCCCAGCCGATTTGTAGATTAGCCACATTTGCAGGATTTGTGGGGTTACTAATGTCAAAAATTTGTAATTGTGATTGATTAACCGTGTATAAATAATCTCCTGAACTTGCAAATCGTGCCGTTGAGCCACCTTTACCTGTTGAAGAATAATCTGCTTGAATACTGCCATCTTTTTGGCAGGCAGTTAAAAGAGCTAAAATTGACAGAAAAATATATATTGAATTTTTCATAATAATGGTTTTAGTATAGCCTGTTGTTTACTTAAATTTTTGTATATGATTTAAGATATTTGCTTTAAAAAAGACTGTATATCTAAGTTTTTTCAGTACTGAAAGTTTAAATCTTTACTGTTTGCAGGTGATTTAAAGTTAAGTCTAAAATCAAAAATTTTTATATCACTCATCTGTAATTTTTTCCCACCCTACAATTAGGGTGTTTACCGGTCTGTTCTCTTTTAAATATTGCGATTGTAAAATACGATTATCCGGTGGTGTAAGTTCAGGGAAAGTTTCGCGCAAGCGTTTAGTAACATTTAATTGATTTAATCCTTCCGATAAACTAATGGCAATTAAATCTACTGAATTATCAGCATAAAGCACATTATTTTTCATTGAAATATCCATACAGCCGGGGATTACGATAAAACCGATATTTTTAGGGTTTTCAGGATCTGAATTATCAATTACATGGATGCCCTTATATTTTTCATTAATAAAAATCGTATCTCCTTTAAGATATATTTTTCCGGGCTGTACCATTTCTTTCGGCGGACTATAGGAAATAGATTTTTCCAACTCTTCCCGTGTCATTAAAACAGGCTTGTATTCGGAGTAATCAACATAAATATCATAACACTCGGTTAGCATTGACACAATCGTCAGAACGGTAAAAAGAACTGTTTTTATCATCATTAGTTTTATAACTTGGTTACTACTAATAATACAAATTATAAACAATTTACCCTACCAACAAAAACAAAAAAAAGCCGCCCTGAAACAGAACGGCTTTAATTAGTATAAAAATTATTTTTCTAAACTTCCACTTCTTCATAGGCTTCTACTATATCACCTACTTTTATATCGTTAAATTTATCAATATTTAATCCACATTCAAAACCTTTTGCTACTTCTTTCACATCCTCTTTAAAGC
This sequence comes from Bacteroidales bacterium, assembly GCA_027083715.1. Taxonomy (GTDB): domain Bacteria; phylum Bacteroidota; class Bacteroidia; order Bacteroidales; family NBLH01; genus NBLH01. The sequence goes on along the minus strand of JALWNR010000429.1, from coordinate 2,328 downwards.
GTTTTAAAGAACCTAATGTTCCGGTATAAACCACAATTCCATCTCTAATTACGCGTACATTAGCATTTCTGTGAATTTTTCCTTCTCGAACAATACAACCGGCAACGGTTCCAACCTTAGTTATTTTAAAGATATCAAGAACTTCAACATTTGCGGTGATTTTTTCTTTTGTTTTAGGAGTGAGCATACCTGAAATAGCATCTTTAACTTCGTTAATCGCATCGTAAATAATAGAGTACAAACGAATTTCGATATCTTCTTTTTCTGCAAGTTTACGTGCATTTAAAGATGGACGTACTTGAAAACCGATAATAACAGCATTGGAGGCAATAGCCAGCATAATATCCGATTCTGCAATTTGCCCTACACCTTTATGAATAACATTTACCTGAATTTCATCTGATGAAAGTTTCAGTAAAGAGTCGGTAAGAGCTTCCACCGAACCATCCACATCACCTTTTATAATAATATTAAACTCTTGGAAGTTTCCAATTGCCAATCGGCGACCAATTTCATCCAGAGTAATGTGCTTTTTGGTTCGTAAATCTTGCTCTCTTTGCAATTGCTGTCTTTTTGTAGCAATTTCACGAGCTTCTTTGTCCGAATCCATTACATTTAGTTTATCACCTGCATTTGGCGCGCCATTTAATCCTAATACAACACCCGGCTCTCCCGGACCAATTTGTTTTATTTTTTGATTTCGTTCGTTAAATAAAGCTTTTACCTTACCAAATTGAGAACCGGCAAGAATAACATCTCCAACTTTTAGTGTTCCGTTACTGATTAATACAGTGGTTGAATATCCACGTCCTTTATCCAAAGAAGCTTCGATTATTGTACCTACTGCTTTTTTATTCGGATTAGCTTTTAATTCCATTAACTCTGCAGCCAGGAATACTTCTTCCATTAGTTCATCTACATTATCACCGGTTTTTGCCGAAATATCTTTTGATTGGTACTTACCTCCCCATTCTTCCACCAAATAATTCATATTGGCTAATTCTTCTTTAATTTTATCAGGATTTGCGTTAGGGCGGTCAATTTTATTAATGGCAAAAACAATAGGAACACCCGCAGCCTTGGCATGATTAATGGCTTCTACTGTTTGCGGCATTACTTTATCATCTGCGGCAATAACAATTATGGCAAGGTCGGTTACTTGTGCACCACGTGCACGCATAGCGGTAAAAGATTCGTGTCCGGGAGTATCCAGAAAAGTTATCCTTTTTCCATTCTTCAAGGTAACATTATATGCCCCAATGTGCTGGGTAATACCACCAGCTTCTCCGGCAATTATATTGGTGCTTCGGATGTAATCCAATAATGAAGTTTTACCATGATCTACATGCCCCATAACGGTTACAATGGGTGGACGCTCCACTAAATCCTCTTCATTATCTTCTTCTTCTACAATTGCATCTTGAACTTCGGCACTGATAAACTCAGCTGAATAACCAAATTCTTCAGCAACTATGCTAATTGTTTCTGCATCAAGTCTTTGATTAATAGATACAAACAAGCCTAAACTCATACATGCTTCAATGATTTTAGTTACCGGAACATCTATCAGGTTGGCAAGCTCGTTGGCAGTAACAAATTCAGTAACCTTAATTACTGATTTTTCCTTTTCCATTTCCTCAAGCATAGCTTGCTGCTTGGTTCTTATTTCCTCACGCTTTTCGCGGCGGTGTTTAACACCTTTACTTTTACCTTTTGAAGTAAGACGTGCAAGCGTTTCTTTAATTTGCTTTTGAACTTCGTTCTCGTCAACCTCTTTTTTCTGGAATTTTTTGGGTCTTCGATGCTGCTGTTTTTTATGATCCTGTCTTTCTTTATTGGTTTGATTTTGTTTTTTATTTACATCAACAGGCTCTTTAATAATTCTTTTACGTTTTTTCTTTTTACGTTTACGATTTTCTGAACTACTTGCAGCTATTTTCTTTTTTTCTTCCGGTAGTTTAATTTTGCCTACAACAGTTGGTCCGTTAAGTTTTTTAAATTTAGTTTCTATAAACTCTTCTTTCTTTTCTTCTTTAATTTCTTTTTCAGGTAAATTAACTTCTTTTTTTATTTCCGGTTTTTCTTCAGCTTTAACTTTCAAGTTTGTTTTTTCTTTTGTTCCACGCTTTATTATTGAGGTCAATGCCATCTATTAAAAGACTTTTTCCACCTTTTAACTCTGTCTCAACCAATGTTCTTGCATTTTTAGCCTTTACTTCTTCTCATTGGCTTCCAGGTATTATAAGTGGATTAACTCTTATGAATAGTAATCATATTGGAAAAGGAGATGTTATTAAATTTAATGGCAAAATTTATTCTGTTTTTGAT
>JALWNR010000428.1 GCA_027083715.1 Bacteroidales bacterium | reverse complement strand
TCCTATTTTATCTACAATTAAGCTATATGCCGATTTACTGAAAAATGATGATTTAAAAAAAACGAGTAAGCAAGATATTTTAAAAGATATTGAAAATTTGGCGGAGCTGGCAATATCAACAGCCAAAGAAATTGCCAATAATATAACGCCGGGTATTTTGCATGATTTCGGTTTAGTAGTAGCTGTTAGAGAATTTTGTAAATATGTTAATAATACAAAAAAAATAGCTGTTAATGTTAAAACTGATGAATATTGCAATAATGATAATAAACTCATTGATACTGTTTTGTATCAAACAGTTAAAGAATTAATTAATAATACAATTAAACATTCTTTGGCAAAAAATGTGGCTTTAGAACTTAAAACTAAGAATAATCAAATAATTTTGTATTATAAAGATGATGGAAAGGGTTTTGATGTTAATCTTATGATGGAAAAGAATACCGGTTTAGGCTTGAAAAATATAATGAATAAGATAAAAACCATTAGAGGCACTTGCGACTTTTACAGTAGTGAAGGAAAAGGGGTGAGGTTTTTAGCCGTAATAAAAAACTAAGTTAAATATGGAAATAATTGGAATTATTATAGCCGATGATCACGTAATTTTTAGAAAAGGCTTGAGAACCGTTTTGAATGAAATTCCTTTTATAAAGGTTATTGCCGAAGCATCAGATGGTGCCGACTTATTAAATATTTTGAAAAAAAATACTGCTGATATTATTTTAATGGATATCAATATGCCGAGAATGGATGGTATTGAGGCTACTCAAAAAGTATTGGATAAATATCCCGAAACAGAGGTTATTGCATTAACTATGCATGAAGAGATTAGCTATTTTAATAAAATGATTGAAGCCGGTGCTAAAGGATTTTTATTAAAAAAAACAAATAAAGAACAGCTTGAAGCTGCTATAAAAGCTGTTTTTTATGGTGAGACCTATTTCTCCGAAGAATTTGTAATTAGTACAAAACCTAATATTCAGCCCAATAAAAATTTAGAAATAGACATTTCAGAAAGAGAAAAAGAAGTATTGAAACTTATTGCCAAGGGTTATTCTAATCAAGAAATTGCCAAAAAATTATTTTTAAGTAAAAGAACGGTTGATGGGCATAAAGCAAGGCTTTTTGAAAAAACCGGTGCTAAAAACTCACCTAATTTAATAATGTTTGCTATAAAAAACGGATTGATATAAAACGTTTTTCTTGCTAAAAATATCTATTATTTTCTTGCACAAAATACCTATTTTTAATAAAAGAATTTTACATCTCTTATTACTTGCGTGCAACATACTGAAAAACAAATATATACACTGTGTTCTTAAGCATATTTTCCCTTTGCCTGCTTTTTGTTTTTGTAACACCCTTATCTTCAAATAATTGCATGCATGTTTAGGTATTTATACCTAAAATTGCAGAATTAAAATACGCTTACACAAATTTTTCATGAAACCTACCTTTGTTATACTTAAAATTTTAACAAAGCAATCATGGAAAAATCAAAAAAAATCTTAGTAGTTGACGATGATATTGATGTAATAAATATCGTACAAACAATTCTTGAAAACGAGGGTTATCAAGTAATAACAGCTAACGGAAAAAATGAAGCTGTTGAAAAAGCAAAAGTTGAGAATCCTGATCTTGCTATTTGCGATGTAATGATGTCCACACATTTTGAAGGCTTTGAGTTGGCAGAAATATTTACAAGTGCTAATGAGTTTAAAAATATGTCGGTTTTAATTCAAACATCTATTAATGTATTTGCTTCGCCTGATGAAGATGCTATGCGTTTTGCAAGAAATTATCGTAGCGAAATGAGTGATAATGATTTAGATGTTTTGCTTGTTGAGAATTTAAAAAGCGGAAAAGCCGGCATTGATTACAGAAATGAGGACGGGAAAATTATTTGGTTGCCTGTTGATGGTTTTATTCGTAAACCGGTAAGTGCCAAAAAATTAATTGAAGCAATAAATAAAGTTTTATAAGTATAATTGAAAGTTACACCGGAGTTTAGAATATATTATCAGCGATTTTGACATATCCGGTAAAATTCTACTGACAGCCATATCAACCATCCGGTGTACTTTCAAATTATCAATTTACAATAAACAGGTATATCTTATGAATATAAAGCACGAAATAGTAATCTGTATGGGGAGTGCCTGTTTTTCACGGGGTAGCAAAAAAATTGTAGATGCCGTTAATGCTTATTTCGGAAATAATTTGCCCGATAATGTTTTTTTACGTGGGAGCTTATGTACCGGAAATTGTGAAAATGGACCGGTAATGCTGATTGATGAACAAGTGTATAAAAAACTTGACGAAGAGCAGCTTATTAAAATATTAGATAAACATTTTGGAAAGTAAATTATGTCGCAACTAATTGTAACCGATAAGGAAAAATGTAACTTAAGTTATACTTGTATTCGTGTTTGTCCTACAAAAGCTATAAAAATTGAAGACGAACATGCACATATTATTGCAAGTCGTTGCATTGGTTGTGGACATTGTGTTACTGTTTGCTCACAAAATGCTATTTCATATCGTTCCGAAAAGGAAATTACTGTTAATTTAATTAAATCAGACAGAAAAGTTGCAGCCCTGTGCGATCCTGCCATTGCCGGCGAGTTTACAGATATTTCCGATTATCGAAAATTTGTTGCTATGCTTAAAGCCTTAGGCTTTGATTTGGTAAACGAAGTAGCTTTTGGTGTTGATTTGGTGGCACAAGCCTACAAAAAGTTGTACGAAGATTTTCATGGAAAATATTATATCTCTACAAAATGCCCGGCAACAACTGGATTTGTAATCCGGTACAAACCTGATTTGGTTGATAATCTGGCTCCGATAATACCTCCTTATGCTGCTATGGCAAAAGTAGTTAAACAAAAATATGGGAAAGATGTAAAAATCGTTTATATAACTTCTTGTTCTTCGGCAAAAGACGAAGCAAAATGTTTTTCCGATAAAGAATTGCTTATTGATGCTGTTATTACATTTACCGAGTTAAGAACTCTTTTTGATGATTACAATATTTATGAAAAAAAGGTTGAATTTTGCGATTTTGACCCACCGCTTGGTAAAAAAGGAGGTTTATTTCCTATTAGTCACGGACTTTTACAATCTATTGATTTAGTTGAAGGATTATTAGACAGCAATGTTTTGATTACCGAAGGAAGAACTAACTTTTTGCAATCAATAGATGAATTCAGCAACGAAGATAAATTTACTCAGCATCTTGATTTATTTTATTGCAAAGGTTGTGCTATGGGTCCGGGCATGACCGGCGGCGGGAAAAAATTTACACGCAGAACGCATATTGTTAATTACGTAAAAAAGCGCTTAAAAAATTTTGATTCCGGGCAATGGGAAAAAGATATTGAAAGCTTTCAAAATCTGGATTTGTCAAGAAATTATAAAGCCATTGACAAGCGCATGCCTTTTCCTTCCGAAAATGAAATCCGGAAAGTTTTGGCGGATATCGGAAAATTAAAATCCGAAGACCAACTGGGTTGCGGCTCCTGTGGATACCCTACTTGCCGTGAGTTTGCCATTGCCAATGTGCAAGGATTAGCTAATTACGAAATGTGCTATACCTATTCACTTAAAGAAATGCATAATTATGTAAATAAACTTAACTCTGCCAACCAGCGTTTGCAAGATATTCAGCAGGCATTGAAAAAAAGTGAAGAAAAAGCCATGGCGGAAAAAGAAATAGCCAAAGAAGCTGCCGAAACCGTTACAACCATGCTCAATAAAATCAGGGCAGGGGTAGTTTTGGTTGATGATGATTTTAAGAT
>JALWNR010000427.1 GCA_027083715.1 Bacteroidales bacterium | reverse complement strand
ATTTCTACCGGGTTTTCGTTTATCAGTAAAATAGTGTCTGCATACTCTGTAAGGGTTTCGTGCCTGTTTTTATCGCGATAGCGCACAACAAACTCTAAACTGTCTCTTGTGCTGATATTTTTATTAATGATATTGACTTCCACAGTATCTTTTGAGGTATTAAACTTAATTGAGCTCCATTTTTCCTTAGGAAAATTTAAGGATTCGAGTTCAATATTTCCGAACATTGATTTGTTGAAAATCATTTTAATCAAATCGGGTTTCGGGCGTTCAATGGAAGATAAAAACTGCTGTTTTTCATGATAAACCATGGTTACCGTGTCGGTATAAAAAATACTGTCGCCGGAAAGATTAATGTAATCAAGGCTTTTCAACGATAGTTTTATCGTATCGAGCATTTTTAGCTCATTATCACGAATATAAATCCGTAAACTATCTTTCAGGATGTTTTGTTGTAAACGAAAAACATTTGTTTTTTGCGGATAATCAAGCACAAAAACCTCTATTTTATTTCGTAAAGGCTTATAAAAACCCAGCTCCATTAAATCAGGTTTTTTCCTGCTTTTGTATTTTAATCGTTGTGCCTGAATTCCCAGCCGTATCGTATCGCGAAGCTCCTGAATTTGCTCAAGGAAAAAATCATTGTCGAAATCAACAATTAAGGCTAAAGTATCCGTATTTGCCAATTCATCATTCGTGATTTGATAATAGTACGAAGTACTATCCGCCTGACGAATTTGCCTGTACCAGTTTTCTTGGGTCCGGTTCAGCAATGAAAATTGCAGTTTATTTACAATAGGCCGACGAAATTGTATGAAAATATCTTTTTCGGAAATACGCATTGCGCGCAAGATTTTTTGCTCTTTTGTATCAATCGTGTTTGTATCAATAATTTCAAAAAGTTCAATTTTTGCAGTATCCACACTAAAAAGCGGTTCGGAAACTTCAAAGCTCAGGTTTTTCTGCAAATCAAGTTTTTTTTGCTCTAAATTATACTCAAAACTAAGGTATTCAATAGGTTTTGCTTTTGTAGTGTCCTTATTTTTATCTTTTTTCCATGCATCGTCTTTTTTCTTTTCTCTGAATTCCACCAAAACCGTATCGGTTACCATTATCGGATTATTCACAGAGTCAATACTTTGATAACTAAGCTCGAATTTCAAAGTATCTGTATTTTGTATTGTTGTATCTCTGAACCAATACAGTAAACTATCTTTTTCAGGATTCATTTCCAGCAAGTAGCTTCCATTGGTTAAACTAAAGTTTAAAGGACGCATTTGATACTTATCCGATAAAGGAATATCAAAAGTAAAGTTTACTTTTCCAGGCTTTTCTCTTTCATAACCGGATAGTCTTTGTTTATGTTTTATTTCAGGAAACAAATAAAGAAAAATATTATTTGGATAAGTGAAATGCTGTTCGGTAATAATAACCGTATCTTGTTGCAAAGTATCTGCATAAGTAGTATCGTTTACATCGTGCAAAATGGTTCCTGCTTTCAGCGAATCGATATTTACAATAATTTCTCTTTGCGGGATAATAATTGAATCGAGAAAAGCACGTTGCTCTGTTGGGTTAAGCATTAAATCGCCGTTTAAATCCTGAAAGGCAAATATTTTGTATGCTCCGCCTTGAATATTGGATATGGAAAAATTACCGGAAGTATCAATTTTACTCAAATAATCGGGTTTAAATAAAAAAGGAACAGAATCAGCAGATTCTCTATAAGCAAAAACCAGTGTGTTTTCCGGTACTTTTAAATCCTTAGCATTACGCAAGCGCCCTGAAATAGCAAAAGAATCGACTACACTACCGGTAGAAAAAATAAATTTAAAATTTTCTAATATGTTTTTCTCATTTAAATCCTGAATGGCATTACCAAAATACAAAGTATAAGTTTCCGGTTTTTTAAGTGTATCCTTAATATCCACAATTAAAGTATGTTTTTTCCAACGTATTTTAGGAAACTCTTTCAAAGGAGGTGAAGCAATAAACTCCTGGTTAATATCTTCTATAACAAAATACTCATTAAAAGTAATTTTTATTCTGTTTCCTGTGAATCCCGTATCAGCCATTGGTGGTTCACTGTACAGTAAAACCGGAGGAATTGTATCTTTATCTCCTCCTGAAATATTACCCACTTGCGCACAAGAATAAAACAATGCTAAAACAAAACTCAGAAATACAATATAAAATACTGATTTTAAAACACTTTGCATATACAACATATTGATTTTAAAATCCAAAATTAAACAAAAAAGGGCTTTACCCAAAGTAAAACCCTTAAAACAAAATATTTGCGAGTGTTAATAATCGTCAAATTCTCCATGAAGTGCTTTCATGGTATTAATTTGGTACGATAATGAAATATATACCATAGAACTTTGGGTGTATTTTGTTAAATCGGAAATAACATCATTTCGGTTGGTTGCATTTGTATTTCCAAAAGAATGATTAAAGAAGTCATCACTGTAATATCTAAACTTAACATTAGCACCACCGGGAAATTGTATTCCTACAAAATAAGAAGGCATCCATGTATTAATGTTGTCAGGAAACCAATCACGATTCTTTGTTTTAGCACCATCTCTGTCAAGCGAAGCCCACCACTTTTCTTTTGAATGAAAAGCCCATTCAATTTCAGCACCTCCGTAGATATAAAAATTGTTTTTAAAGGATCCTAATTTTAAAGCAATGGGTAAACCTAAAGTATAAGTTCTACGAATTATTTTTGCATTAAAATATCCCGGATCAAGAGTATTATAATTTTCAGGAAGTCGTTCATCAGATATTAGACCAATATTTCTCATTCCAATTCCGCTAAAAATTCCGATATTATCATTCATATCCATGTGTATAAGTTGCTGAAAATGGAAAAATACCGTAAAACGTACCGGATTTTCAATAATTTGTGCATCCGGATAATCATTCATGAACTTATCGGTATATTGTAACTCTCCCCAAGAAAAAATTATTTCACCACCGGATGTTGTGTAAACATTAGTTTGCGCATGGAAAGTATTACTAATACCTAATAAAAGAGTTAAGATCAAAACAAAGTAAATATTTTTCATAATTTTAAAGTTTAATTAAATGCATATTTTAACTTATTAGAACAAATATACTTATTTTTTTAAAAAAAATAAGGACTTCACATTAAGTGAAATCCTTATTAATTAGCTGTTTTTAAGAATTTATTTATCTACTAAAACTCATACCCGATGCTGAAACCTACGTATTTATTTTTAGGATTGTTGTCTGCATCATCATAAGCAGTAAAACCTAAACCCAAACGTACATCAAAGGTTAAATTTCCTGAGTTTACCGGATAAGCCATACCAAATCCTAAAATACCGCCAAATTCAAAATCTTTGCTTCGGTCTTTCATATCAATCGTATTACCGCCAATTTCATCATTCATTTCAATTTCTGAATTTACTAAATACGATACATAAGGACCTGCATTGATATTAAAACGTAAAGCGGTATGCTCACTTTGTCCTAATGAATATTTAGCCAAAACCGGTAAATTGATATAGTCATACTTGGCAGTGTAATCATCACTTTTGCTACCTTTTTGTTCATAATTCAGTTCAGTTTGCAGCTCAAAACCATTTTGCCAAGCTAATCGACCGGTTAATCCGGCATGTAATCCGGCTCTGATTTGATCATTGTTGTAATAGTCGGTAAGTTCCGATTGTACGGCAAGATTTGTACCTGCATTTACACCATAGTGAAACTCCTGTGCCATCGCACCAATAGTCAGCATTAAAGCTGCTAATAAACTAATACTTCTCATTTTCATTGTTTTCATT
>JALWNR010000426.1 GCA_027083715.1 Bacteroidales bacterium | reverse complement strand
CTTGCTGATTGAAATAGCATATGCCTATGAGCAAGGAACAAAGCATCGTAAAATGCCGGAATTTTTAGTTCATGATTAAAATTTATGATATTTTCTTTACAAAAAAAGAGCTTGTTTTATTAATAAAACAAGCTCTGATATAGAATTAGTACAAACAGTATTATTATTAATCCGTGAGAAATACCTATTTTGATACTTAATTTTTAAAAATATGCAAAACATTATAGAAAGATTCTACAAAGCATTTGCAGTACTGGATGTAGAAACAATGCTTACTTGTTACCATCCCGACATAGTTTTTAGTGATCCGGCATTTGGTATATTGAGAGGAGATAAAGCAAAAAATATGTGGAAAATGCTCTGTCAATCACAAAAAAATAAAAACTTTATAATTAATTGGTCAGAAATTGAACATGAAGAAAATTATGGTTCTGCGCGGTGGGAAGCCTTTTACACATTTAGAAATACCGGACGAAAAATACACAATGTAATCTTCGCAAATTTTAAATTTAAAGACGGATTAATCATCAGACATAACGATGAATTTAATCTTCACCGTTGGGCAAAGCAAGCAATGGGGCTGAAAGGTTTTTTTATCGGAGGTACGGGTTTCTTCAAAAATAAACTGCAGGCTAAAACCAACTACCTGCTACATGAATTTGAGAAAAAACAGAAAAGTAAAAATGCACCTTAAAAAACAAATATCGGCAAAAGAAGCATTAGTAAAAGCACAAAATTTATGTGCACGTCAGGAAAAGTGCAAATCAGATATTCGTAAAAAGCTGTATGACTGGAATATCGCAACTGATGATATTGAAAATATCATTGACCAACTTATCGCAAGCAAATTTATTGACGAAACCCGCTATGCAGAATATTTTGTGCGTGATAAGTTTCGCTTTAATAAATGGGGACGCATAAAAATAGAATTTGCACTTAAACAAAAGCAAATCCCATCGGGAATTATCCGCAAAGCATTATCGGAAATTAACGAAACAGAATATCGCGAAAGCTTGAAAAACGAGCTGATAAAAAAACACAAGAGCATTAAAGATACCGAGCCTTATAAGATCAAAGAAAAACTCCTCCGTTTTGCTCAAAGTCGTGGCTATGAACTGGAAATAAGCTTAAACGAAATTGAAAAACTTCAATCTGACAAACATTGACGGTAAAAAATGATAGATCTGCCTATCGGCGGATGATTAAATATATCCCGCAACATTCCTCAACTTTATAAACTTTCAAACTCCCTGCTAATCTACAAATCCCTGTTTCAGAATTTTATCCAGATCTTCTTGCGTGTCAATTGAGATATTTTCGTGCTCGGTTTCCAGCACCCTGATTTTAAATCCGTTTTCAAGCCAGCGGTTTTGCTCCAAAGATTCGGCAATTTCTAAGGATGAAGGCTCTAATTGTGTAATCCGTCTTAGAATATCTGCACGGTAACCGTAAAGTCCAAGGTGCTCGTAGTAAGTAAACTTATCAAACCAGTCTTTTTTATCAGTATTTTGAATATAAGGTATTGTTGAGCGACTAAAATATATCGCCTCCCCTCTTGTATTCATAATCACTTTTGGGCAGCTTGGGTCAAAAACTATTTCCGGTTCGGTTATTTTTTTTATTAGTGTAGAAATTTCGGTACTTTCATCGGTAAAGCTATCGGCAATATCTTTTATTTGCTGCGGTTGGATAAAGGGTTCATCACCCTGAATATTAATCACCACATCAAATTTTTCACCACGCTCTTTTTCAAAAATTTCCAAAGCTTCCATGCAACGGTCGGTTCCGCTTTGATGATTTTCGGAAGTCATGACAACTTGTCCATTAAATCTCTTTACTTCATCAAAAATTCGCTTGTCGTCAGTGGCAACTACTACATAATCAAGTGATTTGCTAGATTGCAGATAAACCCTTTCAATCATTGTTTTGCTACCTATTTTTACTAAAGGTTTGCCCGGAAACCTTGAAGATGCCCACCTTGCCGGAACTATTCCTAATATTTTCATTTTATTATATTTAAAAAATAAATTCTATATATTTTGACATTATTAAAATAATTATTTACTTTGCTTAATATTTTATTTGTGTAATCTTGTTTTTTACACATTATTCCAAAATTAAATTGTAATTTTGTCAGTTCTAATGCTTCGTAAGAACACAAATTCTTGCTGCGAAATTATTATTTAATTTTTTAATAAAAAATTTTCGATGAGTTTACAAAGCATCAAACAACGTTTTGGAATAATTGGTAATTCACCTTTATTAAATCGTGCAATAGAGGTCGCTATGCAAGTTGCACCTACCGATTTGTCGGTTTTAATTACCGGAGAAAGTGGCACAGGAAAAGAAATATTTCCGCAAATTATTCACCACCTGAGTCCGCGTAAACATAATAATTATATTGCAGTAAACTGTGGTGCAATACCTGAAGGTACCATTGACTCTGAACTGTTTGGTCATGAAAAAGGAGCATTCACAGGAGCTCACGACCACCGTAAAGGATATTTTGAACATGCTGACAAGGGTACCATTTTTTTGGACGAGGTTGCAGAATTGCCTATTTCAACGCAAGTACGCTTATTACGTGTTTTAGAAACCGGCGAATTTATGAAAGTAGGCTCATCGAAAGTACAAAAAACCGATGTGCGTATTGTGGCAGCTACAAATGTAAATGTCTTGGAAGCTGTTCATAGCGGAAAATTTCGTGAGGACTTATATTATCGTTTAAACACCGTACCTATTCAAATTCCGCCTTTGCGCGAACGTAAAGAAGATATTTTATTACTTTTTAGAAAATTTGCTCAGGATTTTAGTGAAAAATACCGTATGCCTCCGGTAAAATTAGATGAAGAAGCTCAACAAATTTTTTATAATTATCGTTGGCCAGGAAATATCAGGCAGTTAAAAAATATTACAGAGCAACTTTCAATTATTGAACAAAACAGGATTATTACCGGCGAGGAAATCAAGCAATATTTACCTGACTATCAAGGACCAAAGCTTCCTGCAATTTATAAGGGCGTGGACAATCAGACCTTTGCATCGGAAAGGGAGATTTTATATAAAATCCTTTTTGACATGAAAAAGGATATGAACGACTTGAAAAAGGTTGTAGAAGAATTGAAAATGGCTAAAGGACAGGTTGCAACAACTTTTTCTGAAAATGATGAAATTATTGATTCTTTTTATCCGGAGGGTAACCTGATTGAACCAAATGTATCGAAAAAAAGTTTTGAAATAGATAAAAGTATCAATATTCAGGACACCGAAGAATTTGTTGAAGAATCTTTATCATTAGAAGCAAAAGAAATTGAACTGATTAAAAAGGCTTTAGATAAGCATAAAGGAAAAAGAAAGGCTGCAGCACAGGATTTGGGAATTTCGGAACGAACTTTGTATAGAAAAATAAAAGAATATAATATAGAACAATAAATTATTGAAAATGATTGTTTTCCTTATCGGGAAAATAGGCTACTAAATACATACATAAATTAATGAACTTTAAAAATTTTAAAATATTACTGATATTTTCAGGAATAATAATTTTGCAATCATGCGGGGTCTATTCATTTACGGGAGCCTCTATTCCTCCGGGAGCAAAAACTGTTTCGGTGGACTATTTTAAATACAGTGCTCCTATTTTTAACCCCACCTTAAGTAATGATATTACAGAGATGCTCCAAAATAAATTGGTATCACAAACATCTCTGAATTTGACAGATGGAAAAGGTGATTTACAATTTAAAGGTGAAATTGTAGGGTACTCGGTTGCTCCGGTATCAATTACTTCCGGTACAGACCCTACGGCACAGTATAGT
>JALWNR010000425.1:1692-3825 GCA_027083715.1 Bacteroidales bacterium | reverse complement strand
GAAGTAATGGAAAAAATATTGTTACTTTAACAAAAAATATAGAATAATGGAGATTACCGATAGAAAAACCGATAAAGCAATAATTGTTGAAATAAACGGACGTATTGATGCCGTAACTACATCAGATGCAGAGCAGTATCTTAATTCGCTGGTGGATAATAATGATAGCAATATTGTTATTGATTGTAAAAATCTGGATTATATCAATAGCTCCGGTTTACGCATTTTAATTATGAACCTGAAAAAACAAACATCACGTAATAAAAAACTTTTGTTGTGCAATCTTCAAAAAAATATTAAAGATGTTTTTAAATTTTCCGGCTTTACTAATTTGTTTGATGTAGAAATGGATATGGATAGTGCTTTACAACAATTGTAAGAGCGTTTGAACATCATTAACCCCCTAAACTTCCTGAATGAAGATTCTTAAAATAGAAGGTATTAGTAAACGGTATGGTGTAAATCAGGCTGTTAAAGATTTAAGTTTGACTATCAACAGGGGTGATGTGTACGGTTTTTTAGGACCCAATGGTAGTGGAAAAACTACAACCTTAGGAATTATTTTAGGAGTTATACGTCCTGATTCCGGCTTTTATGAGTGGAGCGAGGAGATAAACAGTATTGGTGCTTTGTTGGAAACGCCTAATTTTTATCCTTATCTGAGTTTGCAAAAAAACTTAGAAATAACTGCTTTAATCAAACAAGTTGATTTTTCTGAAATTGATTCAGTTTTAGATAAAGTAGGCTTATTAAACAGGAGATTTTCTAAATATTATAGCCTTTCCTTAGGAATGAAACAACGCCTTGCTCTTGCAAATGTGTTATTGGGCAATCCACAGGTGCTGGTTCTAGATGAACCTACTAACGGACTTGACCCGCAAGGGATAGCAGATGTTCGACAGATTATTAATGATGAAGCCAAGCTGGGAAAAACCATAATTTTAGCTTCGCACTTATTAAGTGAGGTGGAAAAAACGTGCACACATGTTGCGGTTTTAAAAAAAGGTGAAATATTAAGAAATGGTGCAATTAGCGAATTATTAAAAGTTAAGCGTAGCTTAATTGTTTCATCAGATGAAAATGAACGCTTATTTGAATTGTTGGTACGTTCCGGTTTATTTAAAAAAGTAGATAAAAAAGAGGACACAATTTACATAGATTTAGGTGAAAATATGAGTACTAAAGAGGTAAATGAGTTTGCTTTTAAACATAATATTGTGCTTACACGCTTTGAAATGCTTGAAAAATCCTTGGAAACTGAATTTTTAAATATGGTAAAATGAACCGCTTATTAAAAATAGAGCTGACCAAACTTACATCTTACAGTACTTTTTGGATTTTAACAGGAATTGCATTAGGTTTTTATGTTTTAATACTTTATGCAGGAGCTCAAATCAATTTTAACATTGAAGGTATTGATTTACAGGTTTATTTACGCTTTCCTGTAATTTGGCAAAGCATAGCTTATTATTCAAGTTGGTTTAATTTATTATTGGCTCTTTTGATTATTATTTTAACTACGAATGATTTTGTTTTTAGAACTGTCCGTCAGCATGTGTTGGATGGTTTAAATAAGCAAGAAATTTTTATTTCAAAACTGCAATTGATACTATTATTTGCGGTTGTTGCTTTTGCCGTAAATTTTCTGGCAGGGTTTTTTATTGGCAGTATTTTTACAGACGGATACAATTCTTTTTTTAATGATTTTTATTTTGTCCTCGTTTATTTTATCAATGTATTAGGCATTATGTCAATTGCATTATTAATTAGTATTTTATTGAAGAATGTAGGAGCATCAATTGTTGTTTTTATTGGGATGTACATTTTTGAATTAATACTTCGCGGATATTTCGCTTTGATGCATTTAAATTTTGGGCAATTTTTACCTTTTAAAGTATTTTCAAACTTATGTCCTGCGCCTTCCTTAAAAAAAATGATTAGCGATCCTTTAATTAAACAGTCAATTGAACAATCAATACAAACATCTTCGAACTGGGAAATGCCTGTGGGTATGAATGTTGCTTTTGCCCTTCTTTATACAACTTTATTTTTGTACTTAGGTTATTACCTTTTTCAAAAAAGAGATTTATAAATGAATTTCTCGGTAAAAATACAGAACTTTCTGAAAAATAC
>JALWNR010000425.1:0-1682 GCA_027083715.1 Bacteroidales bacterium | reverse complement strand
GAAAAATACTCTTCCTTCGCCTTTTAGTATTGCCGTTTTATTAACAGCAATAAGTTTTATGCTGGCTCTTTTTTTAGATAATACCGAGGGTGTTTCTTTATCTAATGCATACAATATTGTAAATTTCTGGGAAAAAGGCTTTTGGGAGTTGCTGGCTTTTTCTACGCAAATGATGCTTATTTTGGTTTTGGGGCATACTTTAGCATTAACACCTGCTATTAACCGTTTTATCAGTATAATAATAAACTTTTGTAATACTAATGCAAAAGCAGCTTTAATAGTTACTGCTTTAACTGTTGTTTTTAGTCTCTTTAATTGGGGTTTAGGTTTGATTTTTGGAGCAATACTGGTACGAAAGGTTGGAGAAACAGCAAAAAATAAAGGGATTGACTTGAATTATCCGTTAATTGGAGCAGCCGGATACTCGGGCTTAATGGTATGGCATGGTGGATTTTCCGGTTCTGCACCATTGAAAATAGCTGAAAAAGAACACTTTCTATCTTCTTCTATTGGGCAGATACCTATTAGCGAAACCATTTTATCACCCATGAATATTAGTGTTGCAATTGCTTTAATGCTTATTTTGCCGATTGGAATGTATTTATTGGCTAAAAAAAGTGGAACTAAAAATTTTATTTTGCCATCGAATAATTCTACGAGCTTATCTGCTAATGAGACAAATATTGTAGGTGCTGAAAAATTGGATTATTCAAAAGTTTTTGCCCGAATTTTTGCTTTGTTTTTTATTGTTCCGTCAGTTATTAAAGTAGTAAAAGCTGATGATTTAAGTTTCATGAACATAAATTATATTAATTTCTTACTATTTGGCTTGGCTTTATTCTTTCATTCAACGGTTAAAGATTTTTTGGCGGCTGTAAATAAAGCAATTGTGGGAAGTACCGGTATTTTAATTCAATTTCCTTTGTATGCGGGAATCATGGGTATCATGAAATATTCCGGTTTGACTGTTTTGTTTACGGATTTTTTTATTCATTTGTCTAATAGTTATATTTTTCCTGTTTATACTTTTATTAGTGCCGGAATTGTGAATATATTTGTGCCCAGTGGTGGAGGACAATGGATTGTTCAAGGACCTATAATTGTTGAAACAGCAAAACAATTGCACGTGCCTGTTGAAAAAGCTGTTATGGCTCTTGCCTATGGAGATCAACTTACAAATATGCTGCAACCGTTTTGGGCACTACCTTTATTAGGAATAACCGGTCTTAAAGCCAAAGAATTGATTCCTTATACTCTGTTTTTAATGGTTATAGGCATTGTTATATTTGTTTCAGCATTATTATTTTTTTAATTCTTGGCATAAGTATTGACTAATAGGCAAGGTATCTTAAAAATGATGCTTTGATAGATTATTTACCTGACAATATGTCCTGATAAAGGATTTGTATTGTCAAAAGTTCATTAATCATGTAATTTTTACAGGATTTTATAAAAGAAAAGGTCTATGTATTTTAAAAAAGATAATAAAAAGCAAATAATAATATCAGGTATGATGGATGTAGATTCTGATTTCATTCCAATCTTATCGGACGGTGATGAAAGTATTGATGATAAAGAAATACCCGACGAATTACCAATTTTGCCTTTAAAAAATACGGTATTATTTTCCGGAATTATTGTTCCAATCTCGGTAGGTAGAAAAAAATCATTAAAACTAATAA
>JALWNR010000424.1 GCA_027083715.1 Bacteroidales bacterium | reverse complement strand
GTTATTTGCCACTCTCCGGTAATCATATCTTCCGGACTTGGTGAGCAAGAACTAATTATTGTAAGAAAAGCAATAGATAAAAACAAAGCAATAAAGTTTTTCATAATCATATAGTTTTAATTAATGTCTTATTCAACAAAAATAAATTAATTTATTATCATATCAAATAATATGCTAAGAATACTTTGATTTAATACAAATTTTAATAAATCCCAATATTATGGTCGTCTTTAAAAATTTTGAGCAAGGATGAAAAAGCAAATTTCAAGGGCTATCTTAATTTTTTACAACTCTAAAAACAGTGTATGAAACTATACTAAATCGCTTAAATATAACACAAACGTAGCATTAGTCACAGTGAGTAGGTTTTTTCGAGCACTGCCAATAATGGCGGGCTATTTGGCTGTGCATCCAGAGATACTTGCGGATTTAAGGTATTATATAAAAAATCTGTTATTTAGTATGTCTCTTTATTTTGAAAAATTAAAAACTTATCGTAAACTTGTGCTTTGAATCGCCTGTGTTGTCGCAGGCTTTTTTTTGATGTACAACAACTAAAACTCAGAAAGTTATGACTGCTAATGATTACATGCAAAGAGAAGACCGTTATGGTGCACACAATTATCATCCCCTTCCTGTAGTACTTGAAAAAGGCGAAGGTGTATTTGTTTGGGATGTGGACGGTAAAAAATATTTTGATTTCCTTTCAGCTTATTCTGCTGTAAATCAAGGACATTGCCATCCAAAAATTATTAATGCAATGACAGAACAAGCAAAAATTCTAACGCTTACCTCACGTGCATTTTACAACAATGTTCTGGGCGAATTTGAAGAGTACGTAACCAAATATTTTGGCTACGACAAAGTTTTACCCATGAATACAGGTGCCGAAGCTGATGAAACAGCCATCAAATTATGTCGTAAATGGGCATATACAAAAAAAGGCATTACCGAAAATCAAGCAAAAATTATTGTTTGTGAAGGTAATTTTCACGGACGAACTACCACCATCGTTTCTTTTTCAACCGACCCAACAGCAAAAGAAGGTTTTGGACCCTTTACTCCCGGTTTTGTAACCATTCCCTACAACGATTTAGCTGCCCTTGAAAAAGCATTGGAAGACCCAAATGTTGCAGGTTTCCTTGTTGAGCCTATTCAAGGCGAGGCAGGCGTATATGTGCCTGATGAAGGATATTTGAAAAAAGCCGCCGAAATGTGTAAGGCAAAAAATGTACTTTTTATTGCCGATGAAGTACAAACAGGGATTGCCCGTACAGGTAAAATGTTGGCTTGCGATCACGAAAACGTACACCCTGATATTTTAATTCTTGGAAAAGCTATTTCGGGTGGAGCAATGCCTGTTTCTGCCGTATTAGCCGATGACGATATAATGCTTTGCATTAAACCCGGCGAGCACGGTTCTACTTTTGGTGGAAACCCGGTGGCTGCTAAAGTTGCCATTGCTGCTTTAGAAGTGATTAAAGAAGAAAAATTAACTGAAAATGCAGAGCGCCTTGGTAAAATTTTCCGTGATGAAATGAAAAAAATAAAATCCGATAGAGTAGAGATTGTTCGCGGAAAAGGTTTATTAAATGCAGTAGTGATTAAACCCCTTGAAGGGAAAACTGCTTGGGATGTTTGCTTAGCACTGCGCGATAACGGTTTATTAGCAAAACCAACTCACGATCACATTATCCGCTTTGCTCCGCCATTGGTAATTACCGAAAAACAGTTAATGGATGCTGTTGAAATTATCAAAAAAACTATTCTTGATATGGATAAATAAATTTCAACTATTAATTTTGGGGCGGCTACGGGCTTTTCGCTTGTAGTCCCAGTTACAAAAATAACAAAACTAAAAGCCCGAAAGTAGCTTCTTTCAGTCGCTCTTTCGGGCTTAGTTTTGTATATTTTTCATAACTGGGAGCTATCGCTGCAATCCCTGCCGCAAACATGCTTTGGCAAGCTATCTAAATCAACCCCACACTCCCACCGTTACTACCATTAATTTTATATTTTTCGATATAATACACAAATAAATTACGTAGTAATTTAAACTTATATAATTTTATCACCTAAATATGGTTTTAAAAAAAATTGCAAAGCAATTAATCACTCTGCACTAATCTGCATAATTCGTGAAGAAATTTACTAAACCGCTTAAATATTTTGTAAGCAGGTAATGCCGATGCTACATGAAAATAGTACAATTTATTGTACTATATTGAATGTTCAATCGGTACGAAGTAACACAATTGCTAAAAGCGTATCGGTATAAAACACAATTTACAAAACAACTACACAAAACTACTCTGTGGAAAACTGATTTGTACCATACAATCCATAGCAAACGAATCAGTCATGCCGGAAATATAATCTGTAATCATTTGCTCCGGATCATTTTCACTTGCATAAAAATCATGCATTGATTTTAAATATTCACCAAATTCACGTTCAAATTTTAAGTCCAGTTTCTCATAAATGCGGTAGTTCTTTTCATATCGTTCATACAGTACCAGTAAATAATCAAAAAGTGCATAAATAATTTTTCCGGCAACAATACGGTTTCGCTCTTTTCTATGATGCTGATAAATCCTTTTGTAATTAAAATCCTTTAAAATTTTAATGCGTGAAAATACCCTATCGGAAAAACCAATTTGTTTTTCATCTTTTGACGTATTGATAATATCATTTACCAAAGTATCAATAATCTCACTGTTATTATCACCAAGTTTCATACGTACTTTCATCGGAATATCAGCCCGTTTGATAAAACCTGCAGTTATTGCATCTTCAACATCCCTGCCCAAATAAGCCACTTTATCCGAAAAGCGCACAATGCATCCTTCGTAAGAAGCCGGCTTTACTTTACGGTCATTCACCAAATCCAAATCCTTTTCCCTGTTATCAGGCATCAAATATTGCTCAAAACTCTCACCGTTGTGCGAGATGATTCCGTCTTTCACGGCATAAGTCAAATTCAAACCTTTCCCATTGTTTGCCAAATATTCAACCACGCGGTAACTGTTCACTTCGTGAACAAAGCTGTTTCCTCCACCCCGTCGTTTATTCAAAAAATACTCGCCCTCGTGCCCAAAAGGAGCATGTCCCAAGTCATGTCCCAATCCGATGGCAAAAGCCAAATCGGCATCCAAATTCCACCCGTATTGATTTAAGCCCAAACAGATTGATTTGGCAATGGTCGCCACATGAAGTACATGCTCAATGCGTGTGCATACATGATCGTTTTCGGGCGCAAAAAATACCTGAGTTTTATGTTTCAGCCGCCTAAACGGCATTGAATGGATAATTGCCGTTTGATCACGGAAATACGCCCCACGAATAGGAGCTTCTTTTTCGTGAGTTCGTCTAAGATAAGTGGCTTCAGGAAGAGGATTAGTCATCTTAATTAAATTTACAGTTTTATCAAAATTTGCAATGTGTACTCTTTGCACATTGCCTTTTTACATAGCATAATTTGTTCCAAGATGGAACAACTTAAATATTTAGACTATGGTTTAGAATAGAGGATATATCTGCATCAATAATTTTATTTTCGGCTAAAGCCGGCTTGTATGAATATTTTATACCCGATGCTAAAGTATCGGGCTAATCATTAGCTCCGGCTTAAAAGCCGGAAATTTTAAATTCTTGAAATAATCGGTGCACGAAAAGTGAATCTTTAAGAGTAAGTCAAACCTGCACCGAAATTTAACCCGCAAAATTCACCGCTTTTGTTACAGTTGTGTCGTAATACCCTTATTAGCAATTTATTAATCGATTCTCATAGTAAAATAAACGCACTCAAATTTGGGTGCCGCTTGAAATTCTCTTCA
>JALWNR010000423.1 GCA_027083715.1 Bacteroidales bacterium | reverse complement strand
ATAAGTTGCCGTATTTAATATTTGTTAAAGATAAGAGCTAACTTAAAAATATAACAAGTTAAATTGTATGATATTTGCGGTAAACTTTTAAATTATTATAAATAAATTTTGTTTAAAATAATTTTCTGAATATATTTATGTTTTAAGATGAGATAAAAATATTACGATACATGAACAATCAGTCGCAAAGTAAAGAAAAGTTAGGTTTTGTATATAAGCTTTTTAAAGCAATGCAAAAAAATAACCTAAATTATATTTACAGAGGTAGTTTTACGGAAAATATTACCGATAATATACTTTCTCTTGCAGAATCAAATCTTGTAAAAAAAGATGATCCTCGTATGCTGCGCCGCAAAGTGTACAATGTGATGGTTGAAGGTTTACAAAATATTACAAAACATCAGGCAGATATTAAAGTAGATGATGAAAAAAATTATGGAGTTTTTGTTCTGAAAAAAGAAAATGACAAATATTACATTACTACCGGAAACTTAATAGAGAACGAACATATTGAAAATTTATCTACCCAAATAGACCAAGTAAACAGCTTAGATAAAGCAGGTCTTTCTGCTTATCATAAAGAAGTGTTATTACATGGAAAAATTTCTGAAAAAGGTGGTGCAGGATTAGGATTGATTGATATGGCACGAAAATCGGGCAATAAACTGCTTTACGCCTTTGAAAAATTAGATAAAAAATACTCATATTTCTATCTTCATACTGAAATTCCGTCAAAAAATGCACCCAAATCGTCATTAAATACAAAAAGTTCAGGAATTCTTAATTATATTAGTGCCTTACATAAAATGCTGAACGATGAAAATGTGCTGATAATTTTTAACAGTTACTTTAATCAAGACAGTTTAATGAATTTGCTTTCAATTATAGAAAAGCAAATGATGGAAAGTTTACAACAAAAAAAACGTATTTATCACACAATGGTTGAGATGTTTCAAAACATTATTCAGCATGGCGATGATTATCAAAAAACCGAAGAAGGCAAAGCCGGATTGTTTTTTATATCAGAAACAGAAAAAGAGTATTTATTAAATACCGGAAATTATATTCTCAATGAGAAAATTCCGATATTATCAGAAAAAATTGATTATGTAAACGGTTTAAGCGAAGAGGAACTGGAAGATTTTTATAATCACCGCCTATTAGACTTTGATATTGATACTAATAAAGAAGCCGGTCTGGGGATTATTGATATTAGAATGAAAACAGACGATAATTTGGAATATTATTTTTTAAATATTGATGATAAATATTCTTTTTATTCATTAAGAGCAAAAATTATAAAAAATTAAAATATGGAAGCTTTACATATTGAGGCAACAGAGGATACACCTAAAATATATTTTGAGCCTGAGGTGGACATATATCTAATTGAAGGTAAATCTTTACCCGAAAATGCCGTTGATTTTTATCAGCCGGTATTTGACTGGGCTGAGACTTTTTTTAATTCACCGGATACTCCCTCTGATATTACCATCTATTTTAAGTTAGATTATTTCAACACAGCATCTTCGAAGCAAATTGCAAAATTTCTTAGGATTATTGAAAATAGTGCAGCAAGCGAAAATGTTACGATTAGATGGTTTTATGATGAGGAAGATACTGATATGCTTAAAGCCGGAAACAGATACAATAAGTTAATGAATATTCGCTTTGAATTTGAGGTAAATAAAGATTAATTTTTCATAAAATGGCTTTAATTCAAACTGTAAGGGGCTTTACTCCTCTTATTGGTAAAGATTGCTTTCTGGCTGAAAATGCAACTATTGTAGGAAATGTTACTATAGGCGACCATTGCAGTATATGGTTTAATGCAGTATTGCGTGGCGATGTGCATTATATTAAAGTGGGTAATCATACAAATATTCAGGATGGTGCAATTATTCATGCTACCTACGAAAAATATCCTACCAATATAGGTAATTATGTTTCCATTGCTCACGGAGCAATAGTACATGGTTGTACCATACACGATAATGTTTTAATTGGTATGGGTGCTATTATTATGGATGATGCTGTAATTGAAAGTAATTCTATAATAGCGGCAGGTTCAGTAGTTACGCAAGGAACAGTAGTAAAATCAGGGAGTGTATATGGAGGTGCACCGGCAAAACTAATTAAAAAAATTAGTCCCGATTTGCTTGAAAATCAAATAAACCGTATTGCTAATAATTATGCAATGTATGCGGGTTGGTATAAATAATAAATTATACAAAACTAAAAGTCTATCGGCATTACCTGCCCCGAAAATCGGGATACTCTTACAAAGTATTTAAGCGATTTGGTATAATTTATAGTACAATATGCTCAACCTGATTAATTTTATCACAGAATATTTTGCCGTGTTCTTTAAAAATTTCAGGTGAATCTGTTGTAAAAAATTTATAAACAGATGATTTTGTACATTTTTTGTCCATCTCAGGATGACGATGTAAATAATCTTTTAGACTTTCAGCAACAATGGCTCCTTGTGAAACTAAACGGATATTTTCGGGCAGGTATTTTTTTATTTTGTTTTCCAATAGAGGATAATGAGTACAAGCAAGGATTACCGTATCAATATCCGGCTTTTTTTTCAAAAGAGCTTTAATGTTTTTGTGCACAAAATAGTCAGCTCCGGGTTTATTATATTCGTTATTTTCAACTAAAGGTACCCACATTGGGCATGCTTCCTGGACAACATTAAGTTTAGGGTATATTTTTTTTATTTCCAAAGGATAAGAATTGGATAAAACGGTTCCTTTTGTACCCAAAACACCAATGCTTCCGCTTAGCTTATGTTCACCAATAGCCTCTACACTAGGACGTATAACTCCCAATACTCTACGAGCAGGATCTATCTTTGGTAAATCTTTTTGCTGAATGGTTCTTAAAGCCTTTGCCGATGCTGTGTTACAGGCAAGAATTACAAGATGACAGCCTAAATCAAAGAGTTTTTTAACAGCTTCAAGGGTATATTGATAAACTGTTTCGAAAGAGCGAGGACCATAAGGTGCACGAGCATTATCACCAAGATAGTAAAAATCATACTCCGGCATCAAACGGATAAAATCTTTCAAAACGCTTAATCCGCCATAACCAGAATCAAAAACTCCTATCGGATGGATTTTTTTTGAAGACATTACTTTATTTACCTATAGTTTTTAGTACTCAGTTTTCAATTTTAATGAATAATGTATAAAACCGAAAACTGAGTACCCAAAAAACTATTGTATATTTAATTTTGCTTTTACCATTGGGGTAATGTCAATACTTTCTTCAGAATAATACAACAAAGTTGTAATTTCAAAGATATAAGTAAACTTATTTTCTTTGGCAACCTCTTTAATTGCTTTATCCATTTTTTCAAGAATTGGCTTCAAAAGTTCTTGTTGTTTTTCCTGCATTTTTTGCTGGGCAGTCATTTGAAACTCCTGTGCTCTTTTTTGTAAATCCTGAATTTCTTTTTCCTTGTCGGCTTTCACAATATCACTCCATTTTTTAGGATCTCCGGCAGGAAGTTTTTCATTTTCCATGTAATCATTGTACTTGTTGTTTAACTCAACAGTCATAATTTCAATCTGATCTTGAATTGATTTTCCTTCTGCCTGAAGTGTTTCTTGTGCTTTTGCATATTCGGGTAATGACTGCAATAGTTTTTGAGAATCAATATGCCCGAATTTATAAGTTTGGGCATTTAACTGAAATCCTCCAACAATAAAAAAAATCGCTACGAATAATCTTAATGTACTTTTCATTGGTAATCTATTTTAATTTTTAAAAGAAGAACAATTCCCACATTAAAATCAAATTTTCGGTTCTTCTTTTTGGTTAATATTTTAC
>JALWNR010000422.1 GCA_027083715.1 Bacteroidales bacterium | reverse complement strand
CAGAATTATCGTGTTGATATTTCTATTTATTGATTATAAGGCAGTTGATACAAGAGAAAAGTCAGTCGCTTTTTTAAAAATCATCTTTTCTGTAATCTTCTGGGGTTTTTGTTGATGAAATCTTTCCAACTTTTAAAAGATTTTCCTTGCGAGAGGGCATTATTTTGATAAAAATGACATACGGCAGCCGCCAAACCATCAGTAGCATCAAGCATAGCAGGCAGTTCTTTTAAGGCAAACATACCTTTCAAAATAGCAGCTATTTGCTCTTTTGAAGCATTTCCGTTTCCGGTAATGGCAATTTTTATTTTTCGCGGAGCATACTCAAATATAGGAATATCACGATACAAACCGGCAGCCATAGCAACACCCTGAGCTCGCCCGAGTTTTAGCATTGATTGAACATTTTTACCAAAAAAAGGTGCTTCAATGGCTAATTCATCAGGTTTGTATTCTTCAATTAATTGTAGTGTGCGGGCAAAAATCTTTTGTAGCTTTACATAATGATTCGGGAGTTTACGCAAATCAAGTACCCCCATAGTAATCATTTCGGGATTTTTTCCGTTAGCCGAAATTAATCCGTAGCCCATTATTGTTGTTCCCGGGTCAATGCCTAATATTATACGTTCGTCTTTCAAATATACTGATTTTTTGAAAGGTCTAAATTAGTATATTTTTATTGCTTTGAAAATATTTTATTTGTAGATAATTACTATTTTTGCATTCAAATTTCGGGCATTTAACTCAGTTGGTTTAGAGTGTCACCTTGACAGGGTGGAAGTCACTGGTTCGAAT
The DNA here is from genome assembly GCA_027083715.1 of Bacteroidales bacterium. Lineage (GTDB taxonomy): Bacteria > Bacteroidota > Bacteroidia > Bacteroidales > NBLH01 > NBLH01. The sequence continues at coordinate 3,045 of JALWNR010000422.1, read as the reverse complement.
CCAGTAATGCCCACTATTTTTATTTCTTTAATCTTCATTAAAAGATGATATTTCAAGTTTTGGGACAAAAGAAAACATTTTCCTGTATTCTTTAAGTTGCTCTTTTGTAAAATTTCCTTTAACACTTAAATATTTCAATTTTTTTAATTGAGTTAATTCTTTCGGAATTTCTTTTAAATTTTCACTAAAACCCAGTTCCAAAGTTTCCAATTCTTTTAAACTACCTAATGAAACAGGCAATTTATCGAATTGATTTGAATAAATATCAAGTACCTTCAAATGTATTAAATTACTTATTTCATCGCTCAAACTATCCAACTCATTACGGCTTAAATACAAGTATTTAAGGTTCTTCAAGTGATAAATACTTTCGGGAACAGTAAGCAGCTGATTTCCTTCCAAGTCAAGATATTCAAGTTGCAACAGGTAGTTTATATTTTTCAGTGCCTCAACATTCATAAAACCTGCTTCGGTGCTTAAATTTAAATATTTCAGCTTATTTAAACTGCATATTTTTTCTCCTGTTTCAATACTTAATGTTGCAAAAGGAGCAGAGAATGCTCTTAAATTTTTTAATATATCAATATTTTCAGGAACTTTATCGGCATAATAAAGATTGAGTATTTGCAAATTCGGGAAATATTTTAATTGTTCAATAATCTTTGTTCTGTTTCCGCTTTCCAGGTTTATTTCTTGTAAATTTTTGCATCTATAAAGTTCTTCCGGTAAAATTTCTTTTCCCATCAAATCATTTTCTGTAACAGTTAGCCGAAATACTTTATCCGGGATTTCAAGAGCTTCAGCAATTGTATAAACCTTTTTTTTATCAAGCTCTTTTACCGGTATTCCCTCGCCCAAAAGATATTTTAACTGCTTGTTCGGGAAAATCTCTCCTTCAAGATAGAGATATGAAACCTCAATTACCCCATTAGTAGCTATTTCCAGATAATTAAATACGGATGAGTTATCAAATTTCTCTTTACTTAAATCAACTATTTTTTTATTATTCAGGTAAAAGCTAAATAAGCCATTTTTGTGTTCAATTTTCAAACTATAATCTGATGCTTTATTATCTTCGAGCGGATATTTTTTCCACTTCCCTTTCTTGTACCTTCCTGATTTTGTATAATTTAGTCTATATAAATTTTCCGGTAAGTTTACTTCAAGCATTATTTTAGCATTATTTCCTGATAATCCTATTGCAACAACATCCTGTGAATCAAAATTTATAAGATAAATAAAATCATCGGTGGCATTAAGTTTTATGGGGGCTGCGGCTATTGCTAAATTTTCCCAAAATTGAGTCTCAATATACAGTTCATTATCAATCTGTTCGCAATATGCATTTGCGGTATCTCCTAAAATATTCCATCCCATAGAATTATCTGCAAAAAAATCATGATAATAAATTTGTTTTTGAGCTATTATGGGTTGTAAATGCAGCAAGATGAATAAAAAAGAGTAAAATAGTTTCATTGGATTAAGTTTTAGTGAATAAAGGTAAAAAAAAATCTCCCTTTGTTTACAAAAGGAGATTTTAATATTTATTGTAAGATATTTTTGTTTAATATCTGTAATGATCTGCTTTATAAGGACCGCTTTTTGGAACTCCCAGATAATCAGCTTGCTCGTCTGATAAAACTGTCAATTTAGCACCAACATGTTCTAAGTGCAAACGTGCAACTTCTTCGTCCAGATGTTTGGGTAAACGATATACATCAATTTCGTAATTATTTTTCCAAAGTTCCATTTGTGCCAATGTTTGGTTGGTAAACGAGTTACTCATCACAAACGAAGGGTGTCCTGTGGCATTACCCAAATTCACCAATCTTCCTTCTGAAAGCAAAATAATTGAATGCCCGTCAGGGAAAATATATTGATCAACTTGTGGCTTAATATTTACTTTTTTAATACCCGGATAATTTTCCAGTTCCTCTACCTGAATTTCGTTATCAAAGTGTCCTATGTTACAAACAATTGACTTATCTTTCATCTTTGCCATGTGCTCGATGGTAATCACATCTTTGTTTCCTGTGGTAGTAACATAGATATCTCCCTCAGGAAGAGCATCTTCAACTGTAGTAACCTTAAAACCTTCCATAGTTGCCTGTAAAGCACAAATCGGGTCAATTTCAGTAACAAGTACACGAGAGCCATAGCCTTTCATTGATTTTGCCGAGCCTTTTCCTACATCACCATATCCGCAAACAACTACTACTTTTCCGGCAAGCATAATGTCCGTAGCACGTTTAATTCCGTCTGCTAATGATTCGCGGCATCCGTAAAGATTATCAAATTTAGACTTGGTTACTGAGTCGTTTACATTAATTGCGGGGAATAATAGTTTATTTTGTTCTTTTAGCTGATACAAGCGGTGTACACCTGTTGTTGTTTCTTCTGAAACACCACGCAATTTTTTTACAGCTTTAGCCCATTTTTCAGGATTTTTTGATAAAGTGATTTTTAAACGTTTGAATAGTTCTCTTTCATCTTCTTGTTTTACGTCTTTGTCTAAAATTGAAGGGTCTTTTTCGGCATCGTATCCTACCAAAACCATCATAGAAGCATCGCCACCATCATCAACAATTAAATCAGGTCCGGTTCCATCAGACCAAGTTAAGGCTTGCTCGGTGCACCACCAGTACTCTTCGAGTGTTTCTCCTTTCCATGCAAATACAGGAATTCCTGCTGCTGCAATAGCTGCTGCTGCATGATCTTGTGTTGAAAAAATATTACAACTTGCCCAACGTACATCGGCTCCAAGCTCTTTTAATGTTTCAATCAAAACTGCGGTTTGAATAGTCATGTGCAATGAACCTGTAATTCTGGCACCTTTTAAAGGTTTTTCTTTTCCATATTTTTTGCGCAATGCCATCAAACCGGGCATTTCGTGTTCTGCTAATTCAATTTCTTTTCTTCCCCATTCTGCCAAATTTAAATCGGCTACTTTGTAAGGAAGGCTTTCTGTCATAGTTTCTGCCATTTTTTTATTTTTATTAATTCTAAATAAGGTATGCAAATTTATAAATTAATACTGTATAAAAA
>JALWNR010000421.1 GCA_027083715.1 Bacteroidales bacterium | reverse complement strand
GTAAATGTTTAACCGCAATAATTTCAAGCGGCACCCAAATTTTGGGGTATTTATTTCGTAATAAAATTAGTTAATATATTGTTAATGAATGAGTTGTGGTGTAATTAATATGAAAGCGGTGAATTTTGTGGGTTAATTGCTTATCTGATTATCCAAATACCCAATATCTGTTTTCAGAATCAATTAAAATCAGTAAGTTTGTGCCTTCCAAAAAATCACTAATGGCAGAAAAAAAGCAACAATATATTTTAATAAAAGGTGCGCGGGTTCATAACCTGAAAAACATCGATCTGAAAATTCCGCGCAATAAGTTTATTGTCATTACCGGACTTTCGGGTTCGGGAAAATCTTCATTAGCTTTTGATACGCTTTATGCCGAAGGGCAGCGGCGTTATGTAGAGAGTCTTTCGTCTTATGCCAGGCAGTTTTTGGGTAAAATAAATAAACCCGAAGTGGATTATATAAAAGGTATTCCACCGGCTATTGCCATTGAGCAAAAAGTAAATACTCGAAATCCACGTTCTACAGTTGGTACTTCTACCGAAATTTACGACTTTATCAAGTTGCTTTTTGCCCGCATCGGAAAAACCTACTCGCCCATATCAGGCAAAGAGGTGAAAAAACAGAGTGTTACCGATGTGGTTAATGATATTTTTGCCTTGCCCGAAAACACGCGTATTCAGATTTTGGCATCGGTAAAAATTCCGGAAAACCGTACGTTTCAGCAGCATCTTGAAGTACTGTTAAAACAAGGCTTTTCGCGTATTGAAGACAAAGGCAAAGTGCTGCGCATTGATGATTTATTGGCTGAAAAACCAAAAAATCGAAAAAAAATAAATCTATTGATTGATCGACTGGCAGTTAATGACGATGAAGATACCATAAGCCGTGCTGCCGATTCAGTGCAAACGGCTTTTTACGAAGGAAAAGGCTCGTGTATTATTCAAATATTTGAAGGAGATAAAATCCGTACACAAAGCTACTCAAACCGCTTCGAAGCTGATGGAATGACCTTTATGGAGCCTTCCGTTCATTTATTCAGCTTTAATAACCCTGTTGGTGCTTGTCCGCGTTGCGAAGGCTTTGGAAAAGTGATGGGCATTGATGAAAATTTGGTAGTTCCCAACAAGTCCTTATCCATTTACGAAGGTGCCATCGCTTGCTGGAAGGGCGAAAAAATGGGTTGGTGGCGTGACCAACTGGTTTATAATGCCGATAAATTTGATTTCCCTATTCATCGCCCATATTATGATTTAAAGGAAGAACAAAAACAACTGCTTTGGACAGGTAATAAATATTTCAAGGGTTTGGACGAATTTTTCCAGATGCTTGAAAAGGAAAACTATAAAATTCAATACCGTGTAATGCTTTCGCGCTATCGCGGTAAAACGCTTTGTCCTGTGTGTAAAGGTACACGACTAAAAAAAGAAGCTTCTTATGTAAAAGTAGGCGGTAAAACCATTTCAGAATTGGTTTTAATGCCTATTGATGAATTATACGACTTTTTCGGTAAGCTAAAACTCAACGAACACGATACAAAAATTGCCAAACGCCTGATGATTGAAATTGTCAGCCGCCTGAAGTTCCTGAACGATGTAGGTTTAAGCTATCTGACACTAAACCGCTTATCGTCAACACTATCGGGTGGTGAAAGTCAGCGAATTAATCTGGCAACTTCGTTGGGTAGTAGTTTGGTGGGTTCGCTTTATATTTTAGATGAGCCGAGCATTGGCTTGCATAGTCGTGATTCGCATATGCTGATACAAGTACTGCGTAATTTGCAAAAAATCGGCAATACGGTAATTGTTGTAGAACATGATGAAGATATTATCCATGCTGCCGATGAAATTATTGACATTGGACCTTTATCAGGCGTAAACGGCGGCGAAGTGGTTTTTCAAGGCAGCCCCGAACAATTGTTGAAAGATGAACAAAGCCTTACAATGCAATACATAACAGGCAAAAAGCAAATTGATGTACCTATGCGCCGCCGTAAATGGAAAAAATACGTTGAAGTAGTTCATGCCTACGAGAACAACCTGAAAAATATTTCGGTGAAATTCCCTTTGGGAATAATGACAGTAGTTACAGGTGTGAGTGGCTCGGGGAAATCTTCTTTGGTAAACAATGTTCTGTATGCTGCTATTAAAAAGAGGATAAACGGCTACGGACAAATTTCCACCAATTTTGAACGGCTGGATGGCGATGTGGACAGAATTAAAAATGTAGAATACGTTGACCAAAATCCAATCGGTAAATCCTCGCGCAGCAATCCGGTTACTTATTTAAAAGCTTTTGATGAAATTAGGAAGCTCTATGCCGATTTGCCCGCATCAAAAATCAACAATTTCAAAACCGCACATTTTTCGTTTAATGTAGATGGCGGACGCTGCGAAGAATGTCAGGGCGAAGGCGAAATTAAAGTGGAAATGCAATTTATGGCAGATGTGCATCTCGTTTGCGAATCGTGTAAAGGCAAACGCTTTAAAGATGAAATTCTAGAAGTAAAATACCGTGGCAAAAACATTTACGATATTTTAGAACTTACGGTAAACGAAGCTGTAGAATTTTTCAGCGAAGAAAAAACATCTCTGAACAAGAAAATAGTAAAAAAAATGCAGCCTTTGGCAGATGTTGGTTTGGGCTATGTAAAATTGGGGCAATCGTCCAGCACATTGAGTGGCGGCGAAAGCCAGCGAATTAAATTAGCCTCATTTTTAAGTAAAGAAAACGATGAACTGACCACCCTTTTTATCTTTGATGAACCCACCACCGGCTTGCATTTTCACGATGTAAAAAAGTTGCTGCAAGCCTTCAACGCACTCATCGACAAAGGACATTCGGTTTTGATTATCGAGCACAATCCCGAAATCATCAAATCTGCCGACTGGATAATCGACCTCGGACCCGAAGGCGGAAAACAAGGCGGAAACATTGTTTTTGAGGGTACGCCGGAGGATATAGTGAAATGTAAGAAATCTTATACGGGAAGGTTTTTGAGGGGGAAGGTGTGATGCAAGTATTTCTTTATTTGGGAAATTGGAATGTTGGGAGAATGGACTTTATTTACTCCTAACAACTTCATCCATGAAATATAATCTTTCGGTTTTGCGATTTTTATTCTTTCTAACTCCACTTTTTTTTGCCAGTCATGAATTATTGCGGTTAAAACCTACTTGGAAATCTATAAAGAAATTAGACAATCTGTCATTAATTGAAACTCAAAATAACAATCTTTATGCTTTTATTTATAACAAAATGAATTTATAAAGTTTGATTTATTAACAAATGAAGTTCCAATACCCGAGCCTTACCAAAAACTTGTTTATAAAAACTCAGCTTTCTCATTTAGAACAGCACTGATTATTAGTAAGTTGTACTTATTATTATTTCTTTTTACTAAGAGTAAAAAAGCTGATTTTTAATAAAATATAAGCTTTACGGGTTACAAGCGGATTAACGCTGCTGTTTAGCTGCGCTAAACAAAATGTATAGAAACACGGATTACACTGATTATGCAGATACTCATAGATTTATAATTTAGAACATCTGTGTTAATCGGTAAAATCTGTATAATCTGTGTTCCTATTAATTTTTTAACGAAGTTAAAAAAACAGCGCTCATATGTTTTGTAAATCAGTCTATTATCAAAACAATTAAATTTGTTATGAGAAGTTTTTGAAGCTTGCGAACGGCGAAGCCCTCAACGAAGTTAAAATTAAGTAAAAATGAAAAAATATGCATTATTCAAAATAGCTGATTTTATGTATGAACAAAAATTGAATAAAAGATAATCAGTGGGTAACACCGGTTTGGCAACCACAGGCTTACGTGGTGCTGGAA
>JALWNR010000420.1 GCA_027083715.1 Bacteroidales bacterium | reverse complement strand
CAAGAATACAATCCTATAGATAATGATGAATATTTGTTGTCAATAAAGCAAAAAAGAGTAAAAACAGTTCAAAATATTATGAAAAAACGCAAAACACCAATCAATTAATTATCAGTAACTTATAATTTTAGTTAGATGGAATTATTCATGAAATTCTCTTTTCCGAAACAAGTTCGGAAAAGGTAATGCAGATACGAAGCCTGTTCCGATTCATTGGAATGCGTGAAGAGAATTTCAAGCAACACCCAAGCTTTAGCCTCATGAGCCGAAGGCGAATAAATTTGAGTATGCTTATTCTACAACAAAACCCACTTAACGCACTGATAATAAATGTATTGCAATATAATCATAACAAAAGCGGAGAACTGCAAAGCACCTCACCGAAAGTAATTTTGCGGATTTAAGCTGTCTTATTATCTGCAAGTACGGATAATAGAGCAGCTTAACTATTTGCAAACAAAGCCCGTAATACATCTCCGATTTTCCCTACGGGAACAATCTGAATTTTATATTTTTTGGTATTTTCCAATTTGGTATATTTAGATACAAAAAATCGCTTAAAACCCAATTTCTCAGCTTCGGCAATACGCTGTTCTATACGTTGAACCGAACGTATTTCGCCCGAAAGACCAATTTCACCTGCAAAACAAGTATCTTTCGGGACTGCTAAATCTAAATCGGATGAAAGTACTGCCACAATTACTGCTAAATCAAAAGCAGGATCATCTACCTTAATTCCTCCCGTTATATTCAGAAACACATCCTTAATTGAAAGTTTAAAGCCTGCACGCTTTTCTAAAACCGCCAAAAGCATATTCAGACGGCGGATATTGTAGCCCGTGGAAGAACGCTGTGGAGTACCATAAGCCGCGCTACTTACAAGTGCCTGAACTTCAATCATAAATGGGCGCATACCCTCTACACTAGCCGAAATACAAATCCCACTCAGGTTTTCATGATGTTCAGATAAGAGCAACTCACTCGGGTTGCTTACTTCGCGCAAACCGTTTTGTACCATTTCAAAAATTCCCAGCTCCGAAGTAGAACCAAAACGGTTTTTGGCAGCACGTAAAATTCGGTATAGATTATTTTTATCACCTTCAAACTGCAAAACCGTATCCACCATGTGCTCCAAAACCTTTGGTCCTGCCAGGCTGCCTTCTTTAGTAATATGCCCCACCAAAAGAACCGGCACAGCATGCGTTTTAGCAAACTGTAATATTTGTGTAGTACATTCTCTGATTTGCGAAACTGTTCCGGGTGTAGATTCAATACGGTCGGTATAAATAGTTTGAATAGAATCAAAAACCAAAATATCTGGTTTTTCGGCTTTTATGTGCGTAAATATATTTTCCAAAAGCGTTTCACTCAAAACATAGCAATATGTTTCGCCTTTGTAGATACGGTCGGCACGCAATTTAATCTGCTGTGCACTTTCCTCTCCCGATATGTATAAAGTTTTGTAATTTTTCAGATGTAAAGCCACTTGCAATATCAGTGTCGATTTTCCGATTCCCGGCTCTCCACCAATTAAAACCAGTGAACCGGGTACCAATCCACCTCCCAGAACACGATTAAATTCTTTATTCAACAAATTAATACGCGGCTCATTTTCGGCAGAAATAGCCGAAATAGGTACAGGTTTGCTCTTTACATAAATATCTTCAACTCTCTGATTATATTTCCCCTTATTTGTTGTCTGGACTTCTTCCTCATAAGTATTCCATTCACCACAGGCAGGACATTTACCTACCCATTTAGGTGATGTAGCACCGCACGATTGACAAACAAATAAGGTTTTAGTTTTAGCCATGGGATTTAGTATATCAGTAAATTGGTAAATGAGTATATTAGCATTGGTAAATAAGCAAATTTTCTAATATACCAATACACTAATATACTTCTATTTACACGCTTTTTCTATTATTTTACTCGTAGAGTAACCATCGATAAAGTCAATGGTTACAACTTTCCCGCCTTTTGCTTTTACCACATCAGCACCAACAATATCATCTTCTTTATAATCAGAGCCTTTTACTAAAATATCCGGTTTAATTTCCTTTATTAATTCATAGGGTGTGTCTTCATCAAATAAAACCACATGACTTACAAAGCCTAAACCGGCTAAAACCATAGCACGCCCTTCTTCATCTTGTACCGGACGGTTTTCGCCTTTTAACCGGCGAACAGAGCTATCAGAATTTAATCCGATAATTAAAATATCTCCCAAACCGGCTGCTTGAGCAAGATACTCCACATGTCCACGATGTAAAATATCAAAACATCCATTGGTAAAAACTATTTTCTTATCCTGAAAACGGTAAATATTCAAGTTTCTGAGCAGTTTAGTTTTATCTGTTGTAATTTTATTTTTTACAGCTATTAATCGCTCCATAAAATTTAGATTAGGATTATCTTAATCAATTAACTTATTCGTTTCCGTATCGGGAAAAACCAAACGTGGTTTAAAATTTTTGGCTTCCTCAAAATCCAAACACGCGTACGAAATAATAATTACCACATCACCTACAGCCACTCGACGCGCAGCCGGTCCGTTCAAACATATCATTCCGGAACCGCGCTCGCCTTTAATCACATAAGTTTCTAAACGCTCACCATTGTTTACATTTACAATCTGTACTTTTTCATTTTCAATAATGTTTGCGGCATCCATCAAATCTTCGTCAATAGTAATACTGCCCACATATTGCAAATTAGCTTCGGTTACCGAAACTTTGTGAATTTTTGATTTTACAACCTCAATATTCATTTCCTTATATTTAGAAATTAAATTCTCAATTAAAATATACATTATCTATCAACCGCACTTTACCCACTTGCACGGCAATACAAGCAACAATTTTTCGATCTTTAGCCCATTCATTTACTTCGTCTAAGTCAGGATCGGTAACAAACTCTATATACTCAACTTTTAGGTTATTGTCTGCATTTATTTTATCAGTAATCGCTTTTTTAAGTTCGTTAACGCTCAATTTTTGATAATTATCTTTTGCCCAAAATAATGTTTGCGATATCAAAACAGCACTTTTACGCTGCTGGGGGCTTAACAGTACATTTCTAGAACTCATAGCCAAACCGTCCGGTTCACGAATAATGGGACAGCGATGTACTTGAATGTTCAAATCAGATAAATACTTACCGGCAAGTATTTTAATAAGAATATACTGTTGAAAATCTTTTTGTCCGAAATAAGCATTATCCGGTTGTACTATTTTAAATAATCGGCTAACAACATTGGCTACCCCGTCAAAATGTCCCGGTCTAAACTTACCTTCCATTACTTCAACAATTTTTCCAAAATGATATTCTGATTTTTTTGAGTTTTCATCAGGATAAATTTCCGAAACAGAAGGAGTAAAAACTACATCACAATTATTCTTTTCTAAAAGTTTTAAATCTTTATCCAAATCACGCGGATAATTTTTTAAATCATTCGGGTTATTAAACTGTGTCGGATTCACAAAAATACTGGCAACCACTATATCATTTTTCTTTCGCGCATTCTCAATTAAAGACAAATGTCCCTGATGTAATGCTCCCATAGTAGGAACAAAACCAATACTCATCCCATCTGCCTTTAATTTATCAATTTGCGTTCTAAGTAAATCTGCTTTTTCAAAAACTTCCATCTTTCTATGAATCATAATAAAATGCAAAGTAACAAAATTATCACTATATATTAAAAATGCAATACACATAATTCAGGGAAATCGCTTTTAAACGTTTAACAATTTTTCCCTGTATCTATCATCCAAAGCCGCTCTTTGCCTTTTACTATTTTTTGATGCTTTATAAGATGTTTCGTTTTGTAATAATGCCAATGCCATT
>JALWNR010000419.1:746-3864 GCA_027083715.1 Bacteroidales bacterium | reverse complement strand
CTTTGTGATCATTATAGGTTACATATTGCTCTTTTGAAATTTCTGATTTGGGACGCTCAATAGATAAGTAGAATGTTTGAACTTGTAAATTCAAGACTATTAGATTTATTGATAATAACCAGATTGATGCTAATATTATTAATTATTAATCTACGAAACACAAAACACCTAACTAATTAATCAACAGCTAATTATGAAACTTTTGAAGAAAATTTTAATTATTACTTTTTTTCTATTAATCATCGTTTTTATTGGTGGCTATGTATTTGTAAATCATATTGCAACAAGAGCTCTGCCTGATTACGGAAAAGATATTCAACTCAAAGGCTTAAAAGAAAAAGTTACAATTTACAGAGATAAATTTGCCGTACCTCATATCTTTGCAAAAAACGATGAAGATTTATATCGTGCAACAGGATATATTCTGGCACAAGACCGTTTATGGCAAATGGATTTACTGCGAAGGGTTACCGAAGGTAAACTTTCGGAAATTTTTGGTAAAGATTTAATCACTGCCGATCAACTTTTCCGCTCGTTACGTATTCCCGAAAAATCAAAAACCGTAATTACCAAAACCGATAAAAAGATTATAAATGCACTTGAAGCTTTTGCCGATGGAGTAAATCAATATATTGAAACACATAAAGATAAATTACCTCCTGAATTTACCATTCTTGGCTATGAGCCTGAAAAATGGAAAATTGAACATTCCATAAACCTGATTGGATACATGGCTTGGGATTTAAGTTCACCCTCGTGGGGAGCAGAAATTACATTGTACAAATTAAGCCAAAAAATTGATTCGATTAAATTTGCACAAATGTTACCCGATTTAAGTTTACAAAAAACATTTGTTTATCCGGATAACTACATTGATACAAGTGAAATAGATATGCGTACTGCTTTACTTTTGCAAAGCAAAAAAATCGAAGAACTGGGCTTGGATATATTTGGCGGGAGCAATAATTGGGCAGTAAGCGGTAAAAAAAGTACTACAGGAAAACCAATTTTATCAAATGATATGCACTTAGGTTTTGGAACTCCCGGTATTTGGTATCAAATACACCAACATGTAAAAAACGGTTTAAATGTAACCGGAGTATTACTGCCCGGACAACCATTTATTATTGATGGGCATAATGAAAATATAGCATGGGGAATGACCAATGTAAGTGTTGATAATATTGACTTTTATGTAGAAACCATTAATCCTGACAATCCGAATCAATACAAATTGGATGGCGAATGGAAAGATATGGAAATACACAAAGAAAAAATTAACATTAAAGGCGGAACAAGTGTTGAAAAAGAAATTCGCTTTACACATCGCGGACCTGTGATTTCTAAATTTAAAGGACTTAAAAATAAAGTGGTTTCAATGCGCTGGGCAGGAAATGATTTAAGCAATGAATTGCGCTCAGTTTATTTATTAGACAGAGCTACCAACTGGAACGAATTTAGAGATGCTTTAAAAACTTTTATCGCTCTTGGACAAAATGTAAATTATGCTGATATTGAAGGAAATATTGGTTTACAAGCTGCAGTTGGTATTCCAATCCGCAAAGGAGACCCTAAAATGATTTTATCCGGAGAAACGTCTGAATATGACTGGCAAGGCTATGTCCCTTTTGACTCCTTACCCTATGAGTTTAATCCTGAAAGAGGCTATGTTTCTTCGGCAAATAACCGAACTGTAGGTAATGAATATCCGTATTATATAAGCTACTGGTTTGCAAAACCTAACAGAATAGAACGTATCAGGGAAATGCTGGAAGCTAAAGATAAATTGTCAATTGAAGATTTTAAAGCAATGCTTGCCGATAGAACATCTAAAATGCCGGGTAGAATTTTACCGCAAATTTTAAATGTTTTAGAACAATCAAAAGATTTGGATAAAGTAGAAAGAAAAGCTTTAAACTTATTGAAAGACTGGGACTATAAATTAAGCAGAGAAAGTGGTGCTGCTGCAGTTTTTGAATATTTCTATGTTTGTTTTGCTAAAAATATTGCAAAAGATGAAATTGGTGAAGATATGTATCCTGATTTTCAAGGGAACAAAACCTTAGTACAAACTTTGATAGAAAATCTGATGCAAAATAAATCCAGTACTTGGTTTGATAATGTAAATACTTCTGATAAGCATGAAGATTTTGAAGATATTGTAGTTCAATCGTATAAAGATGCTATTGATTCAATGGAAAACAAATTAGGAGTACAAACCGAATATTGGCAGTGGGGGAAAATCCATACATTTACACAAAAACACCCCCTAGGTAAGGTAGCCGCACTTGATTTTGCATTCAATTTTAACAGGGGACCCTTTGAAGTACCGGGAAGTTATCATACTGTATCGCCTTTTGCTTATAATTTTAATAAATTGTTTGATGCGATTCACGGTGCATCAGAAAGGCATATTTTTTCAACAGCTAACTGGAATGAATCGCTTTCGGTAATTCCTTCCGGACAAAGCGGTATTCCGGCAAGTAATTACTATTGCGACCAAACCAGAATATATTTACAAGACAAATACCATAACGACTATTTTGATAAAAAATTTATTGAAAAAGCAGCTAAGTTTAGGATGGTAATGATGCCGGAATAAATTGAATGATTGAATTACTAAATTGATAAAATTTGTCCGGTATTATGAGGATTGTTATTGGTTGAACCCTTAAAATATAAGCCTATGAAAACTACTATTTCACGAGAAGAAGCATTGCAAATTTGGGATAAATATTTGAAAACAAAATATTTACGCTATCACACTCTGGAAAGTGAAGCCATTATGCAGAAATTGGCAAAATATTTTGGTAAAGACCCTGAATTTTGGGGTATTACAGGCTTATTACATGATTTAGACATGGATGTAATCGATGGAGATTATTCGCAACACGGTTACAAAACTGTTGAAATATTGAAAAAAGAAGGCTTTGACTTACCCGAAATGTTTAAAGCCATAATTTCTCACACCGAAGGTGTGAGTGGAGTAGAAGCCAAACGAGAAACAGATTTTGAGATTGTTCTTTCGGCTGCCGAAAATATTACCGGACTAATTTCAGCTTATGTACTGATGAAACCCGAAAAGAAAATTGCAGGGACAAAAGTAAAATCAATAAAG
>JALWNR010000419.1:0-736 GCA_027083715.1 Bacteroidales bacterium | reverse complement strand
AAAGAAAAAATTAAAAGCTAAAGCTTTTGCAGCTTCGGTAAATCGTGAATTTATTTACGATATTGAAAAAACAGGCATCGAGCTTGATACTTTTTTACAAATTGCCATTGATGCTATGACTGAAATTGCCGAGAAAGTGGAGATGTGATGTTGCATAAGTTTTGTATATTTGTAAAAAAAGAATAATGGAAGCTAATTTAAATATCAAAATTCAAATAGAACAACTCATTCAAATTCTTAAACAATTAGATACAAAAGAGCGTATCACAATTTTTAAAGAATTTTCAAAAGAATGGATGAGTATCTTAAATATTGAAAAATATCAATCCATGACAATAAAAGAATACACAGAAAAATTAGAACAAGGGCTAAAAGATTATTATAAAGGAAATACTCTTACGCAAGATGAAGTGCAGAATGAAGTTAAAAAATGGAAAACACAAAACAGATAATTTGGTCAGAAAGTGCAAAAAATGACTTACACGACATATATGAATATTATTCAATGTTTTCCATTGATGCTGCAAATGATATCATTGACAAAATAATGGATAGCGTTTCATTATTAAAATATCCTAAAAATGAGAATATCGGACAATTCGATGAATTTAATGAAAAATTTAGACGGATAATTTCCGGAAATTACAAAATTTTTTATTATCCGGTAGATAACAAAATTCTTATAGTCAGAATATTTGACAGCCGACAAGATCCCGCAAGATCAAAATACTAAATA
>JALWNR010000418.1 GCA_027083715.1 Bacteroidales bacterium | reverse complement strand
AATATATCAAACCAAAAAGGAGACAAAGGCACACTACACACCAAACCTACCAAAAAACTCATTAGAAACTTAAATCAGTGGTTTGACAAAATAAAAAAAAAACAAAAACTTACCAAAAAAGAGCAAATAAATAAAGAAATCCAACAATTAAATTCAGTTACGAAAGACAATGTTGAAAGTGCTGAACTATTAGCTGCAAATGTTGAAGCACTCAATGCATTAGCAGAAAAGCTTAATCAAGATATTGAGTTTTTTAAAACCAAAGATATGATTTTAGCAACAAAAGAAAAAAATCGGTATTGCTTATAAATGAAAAGAAAATTTACTTAAATCCGGGCAATATAAAAAAAATAGTTCTAAAGCGGTTACTTTAAATTTAGATGATGATAATTTAGGCGATAATGAATTTCAAAAATTTTAATAAATGGAAAAAAATAAAAGGGGATCTATAAAAAAGCAAATGCTTAAAATAATTATTTTGGGTGTATTATTGCCAATAGTTATCCTGATAATTGTTTCTGGAATTAGATTCAATAGATTTGCTGAGGAAGTTGCTACGCAAAAAGCTCTGGCACATGCTAATGCATACGCTCATGATATTTATGGAAAATTCAGTAAGGCTTTTTCGTCGGTTGATAATTTTGCCGAAATTCAATCTACTCTTTTTACAAATGAGGGAATTAGTGGTTTAAGTGTTTCTGAAATTCATAAAATTAACCGAAGAATTATTAGTAATAATGAGCACGTTTTAGATATTTACAACAATTATTTTCCCGGTAGGATAATGCTTCCCGAGACAGGCAAACTTAATGAAAATTTAGTCCTTTTTGGTGATGCTTTGGTCAATAATAAGTTCGTTTCTCTACATTATCTTGAATATCATTTTAAATCAAACATAAAGGATACTCTAAAACAAGGTGATGGATACTTTTTACTTCCGCCCTATTATGATCTTATTGATGGAGACTCTATCCTGATGGTAACTTATGGACATGCCATAATGTACAAAGATGAAATTGTTGGGCTCACGGGAACAGATATTTCAATAAATTGGATACAAGATTATATAAAAAATAAGTCGCTTTTTGATAATTCTGCCGAAATAAGTATTGTTACGGGAAAAGGTGTAATTATTGGAAATAATAAAGACAGTAGTTTAATCGGAAAAAATATTAAACTACTTTCTTCAAACAAGTCTGATTTGAAATTTTTAAATTTGAAATCAGAAAAAGTACTTATCGAAAACGGCTATTTCAAGTTTTTTGTTCCTATTGTTTTTAAAACTTTAAAGCAGCCACTTTATATTAAAATTTTTGTTCCTGCTCAATCAGTTTTAAAAGAGAGTTTTTTCGATTTGTTTAAACGGGTTGCTTTTGCAATAATTATTCTATTTGTTTCATTGTTTATTACTTATTATTATTCGAAAAATTTAATAATCAGAATATCAAATTTAGCAACAACTACCCGTCGAATATCCAAAGGATATTTAAATGTGGAATTTAATGACAACGGGAATGATGAAATTAGAGAATTAAATGATTCTTTAAAAGATATGATTGAGCGATTTGCCAATATTCTGGGAAGTATAAAAGAGACCACAGATAAGCTATATTACTCAAGTACTGACTTGTCAGAAGTTGCCATTAAATTATCAGAAGGTGCTTCTGAGCAAGCCTCATCAACCGAAGAGGTGTCTGCATCTATGGAACAGATGACTGCTATTATCGAACAAAACTCTGAAAATGCTAAAATTGCAGATACAATTGCTCGTAAATCAGCAAATGGAATAGCGGCTAGTAGTAAAAATGTGCTGCAAACTACAAAATCAATGGGTGAAATTGCCAATAAAACATCAATTATAGGAGATATTGCTTTTCAAACTAATATTTTAGCTTTAAATGCTGCAGTAGAAGCTGCAAGGGCGGGTGTGCATGGAAAAGGTTTTGGTGTGGTAGCAGCAGAGGTTGGAAAATTAGCTGAAAATTCAAAAAAAGCAGCTAACGAAATTGGCGATTTAACAAATAAAAGTTTTGCTATTGCTAAAAAATCCGGTGAATTGCTGGAACAAATAGAACCGGATATAAAAAAAACAGCACAATTAGTACAGGAAATTACCAATGCAAGTATTGAGCAAAAAGCAGGTACCGAACAAATTAATAACGCTATTCAGCAGTTAAATAATGTTACTCAAGAAAATGCAGGAAGTGCAGAATTGTTAGCAACCAACGTAGAAGTGCTAAATGCTTTGGCAGATAAACTCGGGAAACTTACCGGATTTTTTAAACTTGAAAAAACGGAACGAAAAAAAAGAATAAAAAAAGAAAAACCTGAAAATAAAACTACGCTTAATGAAGAACTAAAAAAGGAAGAAAAAACAGAAATTTTTCCTGAAACTAAAGAACCAAAGCAGGAGATTAAAAGTAACGATTTTAATACATCGAAAGGTTTTAAACTTAAGTTGGATGATGAAAGTGATGACGAATTTGAAAAATTTTAAAATGTATGGTAAAAAAATCTTTAAAAACAAAGCTGATAATAACATTAAGCATTAGTATAGTACTTCCGTTGAGCATTGTAATGACTATTTATACAATTAAGTATCAGAGTTTTTCAAAAAAAGTAGCCATTAACGATGCAACTATTGTAATGAAAAATGTTTCAAATAAAATAAAAACAAAGCTTAATGGAGCTTTTGTTTCTTTAACGGCTTTTGAAGGAATTTATAAATCAGCATTTGACAAAAATCAGCACTTTATTTTTGACATTGAAAAAGTTGTTGAGTTAAATACAGAATATTTAAAAGGTAACCCAGTCATAACAAGCACCCACTTACTCCTTGAACCCAATACATACATTGATGAAGAAACAGGAGAACCAAATTCAAATTATTTATTAATCAGTGTAGAGCGCGTAGGGAATAAAATAGTTCCTGTAATTAATCGTAATCATCAACTAAAATATGGTTTATATGATAAATTAAAGCAAAAAACAAAACACGATACCATTGTTGAACCTTATTTTAATACTATAAATGGTGAAAACGATTTGGTTATTTCTTATTTAAGACAAATACATAAAGATAATAAAATATTAGGAGCTACATGGTTCAATATTTCTATTAGTTGGATACAAGCCTATTTAATGCAAAATAGTTCTATAAAATCAAATGAGGCTGTTATACTCAGTTCTCATTTTAATATGATTATTGGAAACACTACCAATAAAAATTTGGTAGGAAAAAATCTGAGTAAGATTGATAGCCTTTCATTTCTCGAAAAATACTTAAAAAATAGTAACACAATTGTTGAGTACAATGGAAAAATAAATATACTTGAGCCCATTGTATTTGATGATAATGGAAATAGCTGGCACTTAAGCTATTCAATAGAAAAAAACAGTTTATTTGCAGATATTTATAAAGCTTTATTTCAAAGAATGATAGGAGGTTTTGTTTTAATATTAACCTCACTTTTTTTAGCCTATTATTCAATGGGAAAATTGGTTAAACGCATTACTGATTTATCTAATTTAACCAAAGAATTTGCTGATGGAAACTTAAATGTAGAATTTAAAGACAAGAACAATAATGATGACGAATTGTCAGAACTGACCCAATCTTTGGAGAGTACAAAGTTGAAATTTAGTGAAGTATTAAAAAGTATCATTAAAACCTCCAAAAAATTATACGACTCAAGTACACGTATTGAAGAAACTGCAATAAAACTCTCAGAAGGTGCAGCAGAACAAGCATCTTCTGCCGAAGAAGTTTCTGCATCTATGGAACAAATGACTGCAATAATTGACCAAAATGCAGAAAATGCTAAATACGCTGATAATATAGCACAAAAATCGGCACATGGAATTGA
>JALWNR010000417.1 GCA_027083715.1 Bacteroidales bacterium | reverse complement strand
ATTTAGAAGACATAAGATACGAGCAACTGATACCTTGGATTAAACCTATGGGCGATGCTTTTCGTGTTATTTTAGGTGATTTTGTAACTACCGAAGACGGTACCGGTATTGTACACATTGCCCCAACTTTCGGTGCTGATGACGACCGTGTGGCAAAATCTGCCGAAATAGCACCCTTAATTTTAATTGATAAAGAAGAAAGCCGTCGTCCGATGGTTGATTTAACCGGTAAATTTTATAAAATTGAAGATTTGGATGAAACCTTTGTAAAAGAATACGTAAATGTTGAACTTTACAAAGAATTTGCCGGACGCTTTGTTAAAAATTCATACGATAGTTCATTACCCGAAGATGCCGAATCATTGGATGTGGATATAGCGGTAATGCTGAAAAAAGAAAACAAAGCCTTTAAAGTAGAAAAACATACGCATAATTATCCGCATTGCTGGCGTACCGATAAACCGGTTCTTTATTATCCGCTTGATTCGTGGTTTATTCGCACCACAGCGCTGAAAGACCGTATGATTGAGCTGAACAAAACGATTAACTGGAATCCGGAAAGTACCGGAACCGGACGCTTCGGTCAGTGGCTGGAAAACTTGGTAGATTGGAATCTTTCGCGTTCACGTTTTTGGGGAACTCCTTTGCCAATTTGGGTGAGCGAAGACAAAAAAGAACGCGTTTGTATCGGATCGGTTGCCGAACTTAAAGCAGAAATTGATAAATCGGTAGCTGCCGGATTTATGAAAGAAAATCCACTGGCTGATTATGTGGAAGGTGATAACAACGAAGCGAATTATACAAAATTTGACTTACACCGTCCGTTTGTTGATGAGGTTATTTTAGTATCGGAAAGCGGACAAAAAATGTATCGCGAACCCGATTTGATTGATGTTTGGTTTGATTCCGGAGCAATGCCTTATGCGCAAATGCATTATCCGTTTGAAAACAAAGAAGATTTCAGTCAATATTATCCGGCGGATTTTATTGCCGAAGGAGTAGATCAAACCCGCGGATGGTTTTTTACCTTGCATGCCATAGCCACCATGTTGTTTGATTCGGTTGCTTTTAAAAACATTATTTCCAATGGTTTGGTGTTGGATAAAAACGGCAACAAGATGTCAAAACGCTTAGGTAATGCCGTTGATCCGTTTGATACTATTGAAAAATACGGTTCAGATCCCTTACGTTGGTACATGATTACCAACGCACCGCCATGGGATAATCTGAAATTTGATATAAACGGTGTGGATGAAACCCGCAGAAAATTCTTTGGTACCTTATATAATACTTATTCATTTTTTGCACTTTATGCAAATGTAGATGGCTTTACCTATGCCGAAGAAGAAATTCCTTTGGAAAAACGTCCGGAAATTGACCGTTGGATTATCTCATTGCTTAATTCACTGGTTAAAGATGTGGAAAATTATTACGAAAATTATTTCCCGACCAAAGCAGGACGTGCCATTCAGGAATTTGTAATTGATCATTTAAGCAACTGGTATGTCCGATTAAACCGGAAACGTTTCTGGGGAGGAGTGTACGAAGAAAATAAAATTGCAGCCTATCAAACACTTTACACCTGTTTGGTAACGGTGGCCAAACTTGCTGCGCCTATTGCACCTTTTTATACCGATATGCTTTATAAAGATTTAATTGCAGCTACCGGTAAAGAAAACTTTGAATCGGTACATTTGGCTGATTTCCCGAGCTATGATGAAAAAGCAATTGATAAAGCACTGGAAGAACGAATGAGTATTGCACAGCAAATATCGTCCATGGTACTCGGTTTGCGACGTCAAAAAAGCCTGAAAGTTCGCCAACCATTGGCAAAAATTATGATTCCGGTATTGCGTCCTGAGTTAAAAGAACAAATTGAGGCGGAAAAGGATATTATTTTATCGGAAATCAACGTTAAAGAGATTGAATACATTGGCAAAGATGCAGCTTTCTTGGTGAAGAAAATCAAGCCGGAATTTAAAGTACTGGGTAAAAAACATGGTAAGTTAATGAAACAAATTTCGGCTGCCGTAAATGCTTTCACACAAGATGATATTCGTGAAATTGAGCGTGAAGGCAAGAAAAAGTTGCAGCTCGAAGATCAAGAAATTGAATTATTGCTTGATGAGGTAAACATTAGTTCGGAAGATATTCCCGGCTGGCTTGTGGCAAGCAACAGTAATGTTACCGTAGCTTTGGATGTGGAAGTTACCGAAGAGCTACGTCAGGAAGGTATTGCACGTGAGTTTATTAATCGTATTCAAAACTTCCGTAAAGAAATGGGCTTGGAAGTTACCGATAAAATAAATCTGAACATTCAAAAAGACGAACAAATCAATCAAGCTATTGAAAATCACAAGGATTACATAGCTGCTCAAACACTAACCGAAGAATTAAGTTTGGTTGATGAGATAAACGGTGAGTTTGGAACTAAATTTGTGGAAATTGACAATACCATTAAAACAAAAATTCAGATAATTCCGAATAAATAAATTTTTGTGGTTTGTAAAATTTTTCTTATAATAAGTAATTAATTAAAACAAAATATTATGGCTGAAAAGAAAAGATACTCGGACGAGGAATTAGCCGAATTTAAAGAAATTATTCTTGAAAAATTAGCTAAAGCTAAAGCAGACTTGAAATTATTAAAAGATACTATTAATCATAGTGATAATAATGATACGCATGACACCTCTCCTACTTTTAAGATAATGGAAGAAGGAGCTGATGTGTATTCAAAGGAACAAGCAGGACAATTAGCCGTTCGTCAAGAAAAATTCATTAAACACCTTGAAGCAGCACTAATACGTATTGAAAATAAAACTTATGGTATTTGCCGTGAAACAGGTAAGCTGATATCAAAAGAAAGATTACGCGCTGTTCCTCATGCAACTTTATCAATTGAAGCCAAAGTAAGACAATAAAAAAACGAAAAGTCTTGGGAAATAAATCATTAACAAACTTAAAACTTCCTGTATCTTTAATAATTATTGTCTTGTTTCTTGATCAGGCACTTAAGATATGGGTAAAAACGCACATGCTCATCGGAGAGCAAATTCCTATCTTTGGAAATTGGGCATTCATCCACTTTACAGAAAATAATGGAATGGCTTTTGGTTGGGAAATCGGCGGTGAAATAGGAAAGCTTATATTAAGTGTTTTTCGTATAATTGCAGTAATTGGTATCGGTTGGTATTTAATCGAATTAGCCAAAAAAGAAGCTCCCAAAGGACTATTGGCAAGTTTTGCTCTGATTTTTGCCGGTGCGGTTGGGAATATTATTGATAGTTCCTTTTATGGCATGATTTTTTCAGAAAGTTATCGCCAAATTGCTGAGTTTATGCCCGAAGGTGGTGGATATTCAAGCTTTTTACATGGAAGGGTTGTAGATATGTTTTATTTTCCAATCATCAAAACAACTATTCCTGCAGGTGTTCAATTTTGGACATCCAATGCAGAACCAATGCCCTTTACTTTTTTTCGTCCGGTTTTTAATATAGCCGATTCATCTATTTTTATTGGAACTGTAAGCATTCTTTTATTCCATAGAAAATTTTTTAAACACGAAAAGGAAAATTTGGAAATTTTAAATAGTGAACAAACAAAAACTTTATAATAGGTTTAATTTTTTTTTAAATTGACCGGTAATTGCAAAAAATATTGCTTAATAATATTGCTTTTACTTTTTATTCAGTTAGCTGATAAGCTAATTGCACAGCAATTAAACATTCCGCTCCACAATGAACTGAATTACCGTATTGAAAAAAGCACTTATATCAATAGTGATTTTTTTCCAGATATAAAACCTTTCAAAATTCAAAAATATATTATTGACTCAATCAATAATCTATCTGCAATAAAAAGTAAAA
>JALWNR010000416.1 GCA_027083715.1 Bacteroidales bacterium | reverse complement strand
ATACAAGTTTTTTAAGTTTTTTTAACATGTTGTACAATATTATAAAAAAATTTCAGGATTAAAAAGCTTGCAGTACTTTTGCATCGACTGAGTTTTCATAGCTTAAGTTAATTGATTAGTTAGTTTTAGGTTAAGGTTACGGTGCTGCCCTTTCAGGGCAGCACTTTTTTTATGCCATATACTGTCCTATTCAAAACTCTTTTCTCTTTTAAGGCGATTGTTTGTACTTTTGCACTCTGTTTAAATAAAAATCATAAATCATTTGACATGGAATTTATCTCAAATCTGAAAGAAAAAATTACAGAAGGAGTTACCGATTTATACGGTCAGGAAATTGATGAAAAATTAATCCAAATACAAAATACCCGAAAAGATTTTACAGGCGATTTTACGGTAGTTACTTTTCCACTTTTGCGTTTCAGCAAAAAATCACCGGAACAAACCGGCGAAGATTTAGGTAAGTACCTGACAGACAATATTGAAGAAATTAACAGTTTTAATGTAATTAAAGGTTTCTTAAACCTCGAACTAAGTCAGAATTTCTGGCTTGATCAGTTTAAAACTGCATGGCAGAATGAAAATTTCGGTATCAGGCTACCGGATAAAAATTCAAAAACGGTATTGGTTGAATACTCATCACCAAACACAAATAAACCATTACACCTTGGGCACATCAGAAATAACTTGCTGGGATACTCAATTGCTAAAATCTTTGAAGCAAACAATAATAAGGTAATAAAAACCAATATTGTTAATGACAGAGGTATTCATATTTGTAAATCAATGCTGGCATGGCAAAAATGGGGCAATGGCGAAACGCCTGAATCAAGCGGTATGAAAGGTGATTTTTTGGTTGGGAAATATTATGTAAAGTTTGATCAGGAATACAAAAAAGAAATTCAACAGCTCATTTCCGAAGGAAAAAGCAAAGAAGAAGCAGAACAAAATGCAAGGCTGATTCTACAAGCCCGGGAAATGCTTAGAAAATGGGAAGCCGGAGATGATGAAGTTGTTGCATTGTGGAAAAAAATGAACAACTGGGTTTATGATGGCTTTGATGTAACCTACAAAAAACTGGGTGTTGATTTTGATAAAATATACTACGAATCAGACACATACAAAGTTGGAAAAGAACTGGTACTGAAAGGATTGGAAAAAGGCAAATTAATCAAAGAGGAAGATGGCTCGGTTTGGGCTGATTTAACAAACAAAGGCTTAGACAAAAAAATCCTGCTTCGCTCTGATGGCACTTCGGTTTACATGACACAAGATATAGGTACCGCTTATCTGCGCTACAAAGATTATCAGTTTGACAAACATGTTTATGTTGTAGGTAACGAGCAGGATTACCATTTTAAAGTTTTAAAAATTGTACTTGAAGAACTGGGATTTCCCTGGGCAAAAAATATTCAACATTTATCATATGGTATGGTTGAATTGCCCGAAGGAAAAATGAAATCGCGCGAAGGAACAGTAGTTGATGCAGATGATTTAATTGCCGATATGGTAAGCACAGCCCGCCAAATTTCGCAAGAATTAGGTAAATTGGACGGACTAAGTAATGAAGAAATTGAAAAAATTATTCACACAATAGCTTTAGGAGCTTTAAAATATTTTCTGCTAAAAGTAGATCCGAAAAAAAATATGGTGTTCAACCCGAAAGAATCTATTGATTTTAACGGTAATACCGGACCTTTTATTCAATACACTTATGCAAGAATCCAATCTCTGGCACGTAAAGCTGCTGAAAATAAGCTGGATACAGAAAGTTATCAAAAAGAAAAGCTTAATCTTGACACAAAAGAAGTTCAGTTGATAAAATCAATTAACAAATTTGCAGTAATTGTTTCGGAAGCCGGTGAAAACCAAAACCCTGCAATTATTGCTAACTATGTTTATGAACTTGTCAAAGAATACAATCAATTTTATCATGATTTCAGCATTCTGAAAGAAGAAAATGAAGACTTAAAACGTTTTCGTTTACAATTATCTGTGCTCACAGGTCGTGTGATAAAACAAGCAATGGCATTATTGGGGATTGATGTACCGGAAAAAATGTAACAAATCGAGTAGGTAGAGGGATTACTCCCTCGCCCTTTCACACCACCCGCATGCTCTCGCACGTGGCGGTTTCAGTTAATACTTAAAAATCTAAAACAAAAATAATGAAAAGTGATGTAAAATGTTTATATTTAAAGCGTTAAACAAAAAAATTAACATTTTCAAACATCACTTTTCAGATGAAAAATACAAATAAAAAACAGATTAGCAAAATTAGAATTGTAAAACACTCATTCACAGGAGGTAATATCACTAAATTTTCAGGTATTAATATTATAGCCAAATTTATGAACCGACAAAAAATACCCCATGACATAGGCAAGTTATTTCCAACAACATTTTACAATTCTACAAAATTTAGTACAAAACAAATACTTTTTTCGATAATATTTGCTTCGCTAGCAGGCATTAACCGCATAAGCCGTGTAGCTAATTTCACACATGACCCATTGGTAAAAGTAAACCTTGGTTTAAAAAAAGCCATCAACGAAAATGCTATATCCGGCAAACTAAAACAGCTTGGACAAAAAGGCGCAAGGAGCTTACAAGCTTTTCTTTTATCGTACAAATCAAGAGTATTAAAAAATAGTAGGCTAAAAGCAATAACCCTTGATGCCGATTCAACCGTAAGTATAACTTATGGCAATCAGGAAGGCGCAGACAAAGGCTTTAATACAAAGAAAAAAGGAGCAAAAAGCTATCACCCTTTACTTATTTTTGTAAGCGAACTGAGAATGCTGTATCATACATGGTTTAGAACAGGGTCTGCACATACAGCAAATGGAATAAACGATTTTTTAAAAGAAGTAAAAGCGTATTTGCCCAAAAGCATAGAAAATGTATTCTTTCGTGCAGATAGTGGATATTTTAGTGGGTCTTTGTTTGATTTGTTAGAAACCTTTGGCTGGGCATATTTGGTCAAAGTAAAACTTAAAAATTTAACCCAATTGCTTAATAAGCAAGAATGGATAAAAGTAGATGGTTTGAAAAATGTTTGGGTTTGCGAGTTTTCTTATACCACCAAATCGTGGAATGGAAAGAAGAGAAAACTTAAAGCCATAAAAAGCATTAAAACATATGTAGAAAAAGACTATTTTGGTAAAAAGGAGTTTGTTCCTGTATATCAGTATGCTTGCTATGCCAGTAGTTATGAAGATAAAGATGCTCTGGAATTACACCAAATCTACAAGCAACGTTCCACAAGCGAAACATGGATAGAAGAAGTTAAATCACAACTTCTTGCCGGAAAAACTTTAACGGATAATTTTTGGGCAAATGATATTTTGTGGCAATTAAATTGTTTTGCCTACAATATATCTGTACTGATGCGCAGCAGGCATAAAAAGTTAGCCGGACAGGAACATAAAACATTTAGAGATTGGTTTATCCTTGTCCCTGCTAAACTTGTAAGCAGTGGGCATAGCATAGAAATTAAGATATATGAAAATTATTATTACAAAGGTAATTGGTTGGAATTTGATAAATTTCTGGATGCGGCATAAGCGTAAGTCTTTGTTTTACAGAATAATAACTGTAAATATTGGGATAACTATGCTTGTTTTTAAGTAAATGCCTGAAATACAGTATTTAACGTAATTTTATTGACATGAATTCAAGTTAAAATTGACCAAAGTATATTTAAATTTGTTTTTAGAAGGCAAAAAAATAATATTTGCCTTCTAAAAAAAACTGATTTTATAGATAAATTTTCAATTTAGATTTTTAAGTGATAAATAATTCATCGCCAATTTTTATGGTTTTTCCTTCTTTTGCTTTTACTAAATCTAAAATATCTTCTTCAATAGTATGCACGGTAC
>JALWNR010000415.1 GCA_027083715.1 Bacteroidales bacterium | reverse complement strand
GTTTTTTTTCCAATCTGCTAATTCTTCTTCTAAGCTGCGCTTTTGATCCGACATATTTAATTGATGAATATCAGATAAAAACTTTTTAAATCGTTTTGATTTGTATTTTTCGCCGGTATCACCGTTAAACTGATCAACAAAGCCATCCGAAAACAAATAAAAAGCATCATTTTTCATGAGCTTTATACTATGGTTGGTAAATGGTTTTTCTTTTAAATGAATGCCAATCGGCATACGATCTCCTTTATACTCAACCAGTTCATTATTGCGAAATAAATAAAGCGGATTATGTGCTCCGGCAAACTGAAGTTTCATTTTTTTGGTATCCAGAATACACAAAGCCAAGTCCATTCCGTCTTTGGGTTCTGAATCATTACCGCTTTGTCCGAGAGCCCTTTTTATCATTTCTCTTAATTCGTTCAAAACTTCAGCAGCTGTTGGGTCTTTACTTTTTAAATCGTTAATTTTATCCATAACATCACCGGCAAAAGGCAATTGCAAAGCAAATTTATTTTCGGTATTGATAATTGCATTTAAAAATGATATTCCCAGCATACTCATAAAAGCACCCGGCACACCATGTCCCGTACAATCAGCAGCCACAATAAAAATAAGATTCTTTCTTTGCGCAAAAAAATAAAAATCGCCGCTGACAATATCTTTAGGTTTGAAAAATATAAAATGCTTCGGCAATAAATTTTCTATATAATTTTTATTGGGCAGCATAGCCGTTTGAATTCTTCGGGCGTATCGGATACTATCTGTTATTTGCTCTTTCTGCTTCAGGATTTCTTTATGTTGTTCTTCGGCAAAATCGCGTTGTTTTTCAATATCTTTTTTTTGTTGCCAAACTATATTTTCATAAATATTATTGATTTGCTGCAAAGAAAAAATTAAGAAAGTAAAAAACATCAAAACAATAGCTAAACCAAAAACTACAAAAAAGTAATTCTTTGGATAATACGGAATACCTTGAACATCAATACCAAACAAAGAATGTATCCAATCAAATACGATAAATACAATAATACCGCTAAGACTACTGTAAAAAGCATTTTTTAATTTATGAAAACCTAATATTACCACAGGGAAAATAATACTGATGATAATCCCAAAACGTGGAGCTATATAAAAAATCAAACTAACACCTTCTCCATGCACTTTAGAATATACAGATGTAAATAGAAAAAATAAGGGAAAAAATATCGAAATAATCAGGATTGAAAAATTCACTTTACCGAGACTATTTAACCATAAAGAAAAAGCCATTATCGGCAAGGTTAATAAAAAAGCTGTGGGAACAATATGCATATTCATTTTAAAAAACATCATCAAAGAAGTAAAAAAGATGATGAGAATAAGCATACGAGCCACCTGATTATAAAGAATAATACTTTTTTGCCAGTATAAAGGCTGGTCATCACTCACTCCAAGATAGGATATTTTTTTCCAAATATTTGCCATAAATTCAGTTAATCAATTAATATTTGAATTAAACAGAACTATCAAAACAGCTACTCTTTAACAATCAAACTGCTTTAATAAAAAATCAAAATTCTGTAAGCAGGGCTGCGAATTTTATAATAAAAATATTGTACAATTTTCGATTATTCGCGCTCTTACTATGAACTAATTGAATGCTTATACCGAATCGTTATCAAGTAACAGAAAATAAATTTTCTTAATCCCGAAGCAAGTACGGGATAGACTATGTTAATCGTTCGGCATTATACCAAAAGCTATTTGATACGCTTGATAGCGGTTTGGTATAACCTGCGGATTTAAGATAAAAAAATATTTTGTTAAAATTATAAAATTAATTATCAAATATTTGAATTATTATACAAAAATTCAGGATATCAGGAAATTTCGTATCAAAATATCTTAATTTCCAATATTTTTTTAATTAGGATATGGTATGAATAAGAAAAAATATTACTTTTGTATCGCATAAAAAATGGTGATATTTTTTATACTAATATAAAAATTAATACAAAATTTCATGTCAAAAAACTTAGGTGAAATTCTTCAGGTGGTAGGACCTGTTGTTGATGTCAGTTTTGAAAAAGCAGGTGGATACCTGCCTGAAATATTTGATGCTCTTGAAATTAAAAGAGAAGATGGTTCTGTTTTGATTTTGGAAGTTGAGCAACATATTGGCGAAGATACTGTTCGTACTATTGCTATGGATTCAACCGATGGTTTGCATCGCGGAATGCCGGTTGTCCCAACAGACGCTCCTATTAGAATGCCGGTTGGTGATCATATCAAAGGACGCTTATTAAATGTGGTAGGCGATACTATTGACGGTATTGATACCCTTTCAAAAGAAGGAGGATATCCTATACACAGAGAACCCCCTAAATTTGATCAATTATCTACTGAATCGGAAGTTCTTTATACAGGTATTAAGGTAATTGACCTTATTGAACCTTATTCAAAAGGAGGTAAAGTAGGTTTATTTGGTGGTGCGGGTGTAGGTAAAACCGTAATCATCATGGAGCTGATTAATAATATTGCAAAAGCATATTCAGGACTGTCTGTATTTGCAGGTGTTGGTGAGCGTACCCGTGAAGGAAATGACCTTTTGCGCGAGATGCTTGAATCAGGCGTTATGAACTACGGCAAAGAGTTTCTGAAAGACATGGAAGCCGGCGGATGGGATTTATCAAAAGTAGATAAAACAGCTTTGCTTGAATCAAAAGTATCCATGGTATTCGGTCAGATGAACGAGCCTCCGGGTGCACGTGCAAGGGTTGCTTTATCCGGTCTTTCCGTAGCCGAATATTTCCGCGATGGGGATAATCCTGCTGGGAAAGGGAATGATATTCTTTTATTTATCGATAATATTTTCCGTTTTACTCAAGCAGGTTCTGAGGTATCAGCATTATTGGGACGTATGCCTTCGGCAGTAGGTTATCAGCCTACACTTTCTACCGAAATGGGTGAAATGCAAGAGCGTATTACTTCAACACAAAAAGGTTCTATCACATCAGTTCAGGCGGTTTATGTACCTGCCGATGACTTAACAGACCCTGCTCCGGCAACAACATTTGCCCATCTGGATGCAACAACGGTATTGAACCGTAAAATTGCCGAATTGGGTATTTATCCTGCTGTGGATCCATTGGATTCTACATCAAGGATTTTAACACCCGAAATTGTAGGCGAAGCACATTACAATACGGCTCAACGTGTAAAAGAAATTCTGCAAAGATATTCTGCACTACAAGATATTATTGCCATTTTGGGTATGGAAGAACTAAGTGAGGAAGATAAACTGGTAGTACACCGTGCACGCCGTGTTCAGCGTTTCTTATCGCAACCATTCCACGTAGCCGAACAATTTACAGGGCTAAAAGGTACTTTGGTTTCTATTGAAGATACCATTAAAGGCTTTAATATGATTATGGACGGCGAAGTAGATGAGTATCCTGAGGCTGCTTTTAACCTTGTAGGTACTATTGAAGAAGCTATTGAGAAAGGTAAGAAAATGTTGGCAGACGCTAAATAGTGTTTGTTTAAAATAATAATAATTATGCTGTTAAGTATCATAACACCCGATAAACTTGTTTATTCGGGCGAAATAAAACTGGTAAAATTACCGGGCGTTGATGGTTCATTTGAAATTTTGAACAATCATGCACCTTTAATTTCAACACTTGCAAAGGGTCAGATAAAAGTTATTGAAGCAGATAACGAACTAAAATATTTTGACATTGAAGAAGGTGTTGTTGAGGTACAAAATAATCGAGTGATTGTTTTAGCCGGTTCTGTATAAGGATTTTTTGTTTTCATAATACGTAAAAAAGGATGGTTTTGAAAAAACCATCCTTTTTTTTATAGTACTTAAAAATCTAAAACAAAAATAATGAAAAG
>JALWNR010000414.1 GCA_027083715.1 Bacteroidales bacterium | reverse complement strand
AATGCATGACTTCCGGCGATGGCGGCATGATTTGTTCGGACGATGTGGAATTGATTACTCCCTTGCGTGCACAAAGATGGGTTGGGATTGATAAGGACACCTGGAAAAGAACCCAATCTGCTGATACGAATAATGATGCAATGCACTGGCATTACGAAATTGCACTATTAGGCTACAAATACAATATGAACGATGTTGCCGCTGCAATCGGTCTGGCACAACTGCATAAGCTGGACAAGATGAATGCAAAACGCAGAGCCATCATTGCAAAATATCTGGACGGAATTAAGGGATTGAAAACAATTAAGCCCATTTTTCCTTACAACATAAACACAGGTGCTTATTGGTTTTTTGCTATTCGCAGCGAACACAGAGATGAATTAATCATTAACCTGAAAAGTAAAGGAATTGCTACCGGAGTACACTTTTACCCTTTACCCATGCAGCCATTATTTCAAAAATACGATAAGGATTGTACGGTTGCTAAAGAAATCTGGAAAAGTTTCATCACATTGCCTTCGCATGTTGATTTAACCGATGAAGAAATAAATTATGTACTGGATGCTTTACAGGAATTTGACTCAAAAAAATAGTTTCTATGGAATACCCGAAAGTTACTGTACTGATTTTAAGTTATAACGGAAAAGAATTATTAAAAGATTCGGTTTCGAGTTATCTGGCAAATGATTACTCGAATTTTGAAGTAGCTGTAATCGATAATGGCTCAGCGGACAACACCAAAGAGTTTGTTGAAAAAGAATTTCCGAAAGCAAAAGTAATTCGTCTGGAAAAAAACAGAGGATATTCTGGCGGTTTCAATTTTGGTTTGGAATATGCTTTTGACAAAAGCAAATCTAAATATGCCATAATTACCAACAATGATGTAAAAGCCGATTCAAAAGTTATTTCAGAACTGGTAAAAGTTGCTGAAATGGATGAAATGAACGGTTTTGTAACCGGAAAAGTCTATTATTTTGACCAGCCGAATACTTTGCAAACCGTTGGAAAAAAAGAACACCCTGTGTACTGGAACGGCGGACACATTGGCAGTAAAGAAAAAGATACCGGGCAATACGAGGAAATTGCCGAAAGATATTTTGCTGACGATATTTATACACTCGTCAGCAAAAAAATGTACGATGAAGTAGGTGCTTACGATACCAATTTCCTGTTTCAATCGGAAGAATACGACTGGCAGGCACGTGCCAAAGAAAAAGGATATAAAATAATGTATGCGCCGGGTGCAAAAATCTGGCATAAAGAAAGCATGACTATCGGAAAACAATCGCCGTTTAAAGCCTTTTTTGATGCACGCAACCCGATGATTGTGGTAATGAAATACAAATCGCCTGAATTTTTCAGAAAATATTTCTGGCAACATTTTAAATACGATGTATTTAAAAACTCATTAGTACGTATTAAGAAAATGCACCCAAAAGTAGCATGGAGTATCTGGATGGGATTTTTCTCAGGCTTGAAATGGGGTTTTCAAAATAAAAAACTGACAAGAAAACATTTTTTCTAAAATGGGAATAAAAAAAATAATCGCAAAAATATACGTCGTACTGCTGGTTTTTGAATTTAAACTGCGCAAAGGTTTATTGGGTTTTGACAATGCCAATCTGATGTTGCAGCGTGTGGACAAAAGGGCAATTATTCCGATATTAAAGGCTGGCGGAGCTCAAATTGCTGATGAATGCATTTTTAAAACACCTTTATGGGTTGATAATGCAAAAGGCAGTTACAAAAATCTGAAAATCGGGAAACATGTGAGTATTGGTGCAGGTACTTATTTTGATTTAATGGATGAGATAATCATTGGAGATTATACGGGCATTGGTCCGCAGGTTAGTTTTCTTACACACTGGCATGTAGGCGATGTTCCGATGAAAAAATTATTCCCTTATAAAACGGAAAAAATTGAAATCGGAGCCAACTGCTTTATCGGCATCAATTCAACGATACTGTACGGAACACGACTGGAAGAATTTACGCTGATTGCTTCGCAAACATTAATACAGGGAAATTATGAAACAGGGAGTCTTGTGGCTGGCAATCCGGCACAAATCACTAATAAACTATCGGAAAAAGTAATTAAAAAACTCATAAATTAACACAATAACTAAAAAACAAGAGCAAGTATGAACAAAGAAGAAGCATTACAAATAGTAATTGAGGCAGTAAAAGGATATATTGATGATGAAAATGCAAATATAAATGCAGAAACAATCCTGCTGGGCAATAATGCTGTGGTAGATTCCATTGGTTTGGTAAACCTGATTGTGGACATTGAATCTGCTTTATCCGACAAAAATTTTGAAATTACTTTAACTTCAGAAGATGCCATGTCGCGCAGGAAAAGCCCTTTTCGCTCGGTAGAAACTTTGAGCGATTATATTATTGAACTAACACAGGCTTAATAATGAAAAGAGTAATGATAATTACCGGTTCGCGTAAAGGAATCGGAAGATTTTTGGCCGAATACTATTTGGAAAAAGGCATTACAGTAATAGGTTGTTCACGCTCAGAATCAGACTTAAAGCATGAGCACTATGAACATTATTGTTTAGATGTTTCTGATGAAAAAGCGGTACAGAAACTAGTTCGAGAAACAGTTAAAAAGCATCGAAAAATTGATTATTTAATCAATAATGCCGGAATAGCATCAATGAATCATAGCTTTTTAACACCTTTAAGTATTGTAGAAAAGATGTTTAAAACCAATGTATTCGGAACATTTTTGTTTACTCGCGAAGCCGGCAAAGTAATGTCGAAAAATAAATTCGGGCGCATTGTAAACATGACCACCTTTGCCGTTCCTTTTAAATTGGAAGGCGAAGCCGTTTATGCAGCCTCAAAAGCTGCCGTAACCGTTATGGCAGAAGCACTTGCACGTGAATACGCCATATACGGAATAACGGTAAATACGGTTGCTCCACCGGCAGTACAGACCGATTTAATTGCACACGTAAAAAAAGAAAAAATGGACAAACTGTTACAGCGTCAGGCTATTCATCGTTTTGGCGAAGCCAAAGATGTTGCAAATACCATTGATTTTTTCTTGCGTGATGAAAGTGCTTTGGTTACAGGTCAGACAGTATATTTAGGAGGAGTTTAAAACAAAAAAACTATGCACATTGATTTTATAATAGACCGGTTTAAAGAAAACTTAGACAATGAAGCGGTAATTTGGAACAATTCGGTTTATAATTACCGTTATTTGCTTGAAAGATATGAATTTTGGCTTGATTTTCTGAAAGAAAATACAAAACAAGGTTCGGTAGTGGCTGTTCGTGCAGATTACAATCCTGATTCAATCAGTCTTATGCTGGCTTTGATTGAAAACGGGAATATTTTCGTTCCGTTTAGCTTTGCCAATAAAGATATTGAAGAAAAAATCCAAAGTGCGGAGGTGGAGCATTATATTAAATTTGACCGTAAAGGCAATTTCCACTTTATAGATACAGGCATAAAAGCCTCGCATGAGCTAATCAGCAAATTGCAACAACGCAAAAACCCCGGAGTAATTGTTTTCTCATCCGGTTCAACGGGTAAACCCAAAGCTGCTTTGCATGATTATACACATTTATTGAACAAGTTTAAGGTAAAACGTGCCACTTTGCGCACTGTAACTTTTTTATTGTTTGACCACTGGGGTGGAATTAACACCCTGTTGTACATACTGTCAAACACAGGGGTTATCGGAGTACCGGATGTGCGCTCGCCCGAAGAAGTTTGTGAATTTATTGAAAAATATAAAATTGAACTTTTGCCCACAACCCCCACCTTTATTAACCTGATTTTAATAAGCAAAGCTTATTTAAAGCACGATATTTCATCTTTAAAAGTGATGAGTTACGGAACAGAGATGATGCCCGAAAGTACACTTAAAGCATTCAACAAACTGTTTCCCGACATTACTTTAAAGCAAACTTACGGCTTAACAGAATTAGGCGTAATGCGTACAAAATCAGAAAGTAACGATTCACTTTGGGTAAAAGTAGGCGGAGAGGATTACGAAACTAAAGTGGTAGATAATGTACTGTTTATCAAAGCTAAAACATCTATTTTAGGCTATTTAAATGCCGCATCGCCCTTTGATGCCGACGGCTGGTACAACACAGGCGACCGTGTGGAACAAAAAGGTGAATACATCCGATTTCTGGGTAGAGAAAACGATATTATTAATGTGGGCGGACAAAAGGTTTTTCCGGCAGAAGTAGAAAGTGTGTTGATGCAAATTGACAACATCAACGAAGCAACGGTTTTTGGCAAAGCTAATCCCATTATGGGAAATGTAGTGGCTGCAAAAATTATTCTGGGAAACGATGAGCCTCTGAATCAGTTAAAAAGCAAAATACGAAAATTTTGTAAAGATAAACTGGAAGCCTATAAAATTCCGGTACATATTGAAATAGCAGAAAAAACAAAAGTATCCGAACGATTTAAAAAAGTGAGAAATTAATTCATGTTAAAGCAAAAGTTCATATTAAGCTACGGCTCAAAAATGTTTATGCAGTTTGTTACTATTGCTGCAAGCATTGTTGTGGCAAGAGTTGCCGGACCAACGGTTATGGGAACCATTGCCTATGCTATGGCTTATGTGCAAATGCTTGGATTTATTTACGATTTAGGTTTGGGTACCGCACACATCAAACTTATTTCCGAAGGACGCGATGAAGCAAAGTGCAATGCTACTTTTACGGTACTAAAGGGCTATACCACTTTATTTTTTCTGATTGTGTTTTTATCCTTCTTTTTCGGACAGAAATATTTGTTACACACTGAGTTTGAAAGTGAAACGCACAAATATGTGATTTACATTTTTTTAATCATGTCGGTAGTGCAAAACGGTTTATCAATACCTATAACCACTTTTGCGGCACGCATAGAGCAGGCAAAACAGGATATTCCGTATATGATTCGCGGATTACTGTTTCAGCTTTCACGGATTGTGATTGTATTACTGGGCGGAAAAGCCATTGCACTGGCTTTTGGTAATCTTGCCGCTACCTTATTAATCGTACCGGTTTACCTGTATCTATTTAAAGATTACCCTTTCGGGAAATTTGATAAAGAACTGGCAAAAGAATACATCAAAATTGCCGCACCTATCCTGATTTTAGGAGCAGCAACCACACTAACCAATACGGTTGATAAAGTGATGCTGCAATATTTTAGCAATTCCGAGCAAGTAGGTTATTATACGGCAGGCTTTCGCATAGGCGGATTTATTTTACTGATTTCCAGAAGCATGAGCATGTTGTTTTTTCCAATGTTTTCGCGCGCCGTAGCAAAACGCGATTTTGAATACATCCGCGAAAAAATCAAAAAATTTGAACGTTTCAGTTTTTTGTTCATCATGCCTGTGGTTATTTTAATTGCCTTGTACTCAAAAGATATAATTGTTTTGCTTTTGGGAGAGCAATATCTGCCATCGGTGGGGATTATGGCTGTAGTAACGGTAGCATTATTTATGACCGTTTTTAACACACCTTACGGAAACTTACTGAACGGTTTCGGCAGATTTAAACTCACGGCAAAAATTGCATTAATTAACCTGATTATTTATGTGACAATCATCTTCATTTTTTTAGATAAAAGTATGCTGGGTATGGGTTCAATAGGTGTTGCATGGAGTTTATTAATTACCAATATATTGCTGGGAGTTATCTATCGTTGGTACGCGCTGAAAGATGTAAAAGATCTAAACAATATGCTTGCCGTAAAATTTATTATATATGGTGTAATTAATTATCTGGCAGCTTATTATGTATTAAATAATTATTTTGACACCAATATATATGTTCGCTTTGCATTTGTACTTGTTTATGCTTCAACAACATTTGCAAGTTTTCACCTGCTGCAATGGATGCATATTAACGACTGGAAAGCAGCTTTGAAGTTACTAGACATCAAGGCAATGAAAAATTATATTTCAGGAGAAATGAAAAATAAGAAATGAGTGTAAAAGTTATAAATATTGTCAATCATCCGCCTGCTTACGAAGGGCACAGAGGTCGTCCGCGTCCGGAAATCAATTGGGATTTACCCAACGGAAGCTGGGTAGGCATTTGGGGCTATGAATGGCACGACATTATCGGGAAGCGTGTGCTCAAAGTAGCCGATGACATAAAGTACGAAGTGTGGCAACCCGATTTGCGTGCGGATAAAATATACGAACATACTTTTGAGAGTGGATTGGTGCACAAATTGTTTCCGGCAGTTCAGAAAAAGTTTATGCACGGATTTAAATTCAGAGAAGATATATACTCCGAACAATTGATGCAACATCTTGATAAAGAGATAAATAAAAATAAACCCTTGGCAATTCATATTAATGCCGGTTATCGATACATTAATATACCAATTCTGAAAAAATATTCGAATAAAGTACCGATTGTCGGGCAATTTTATACCAACAGCAGTAGTATTTTTGATATACCTGAAACAAAACACCCGTTTAAATTACTCAATGCATACAAAAAACTTTGGGAATTAAACAATTACTATAAAAAATTGAAATACATTATTCCCAGTGTAAAAAAAGGTACGGAAATATTTGAGAAAAAATTCGGCACAAAAGTATTTCACAGAGACTTTGCCAATTTTGGCAGTCAGTTTGACAAATGGAAGTGCACTTACACCAGAGAGGAAGCTAAAAAGAAACTGAAAATACCGACAGATAAATTTATCATGTTTTCCTCATCCAGACTGATACCCGTCAAGCAAATTGATAAAATGATTGAAGTGCTGGCGCAATTGGAAAATAAAAATTTTATTTGTTATATCTCAGGACGCGGAACTGAAAAATATGAAGATTACCTCAAAAATAAGGTAACAAAATTTAAAATGAATGAAAAAATCCGCTTTATCGGTTATGTGGATTATGATATTTTACAAAACTATTTTCAGGCGGCAGACTTGCTCTTATCCACATCGGCTCAAGATGCAGGACCTGCCTCTCCGTTTCAGGCAGCAGCAATGGGTACACCGGCATTTTTAACAGCTACGGGAATTGCAGAAGAATTTTTTGAAGCTGAAAAAGCCGGATGCATTGTACCTGTAAACGATTACAAAATCTGGATTAAAGAATTAAACGAAATACTAAACGGAAAACAAATAAGAATACCGGAAAATAAGCAGCTAACAGCTTTTGGCGACTGGAATAAAGTTTCCGGATATTATTACAATATTTATAAAACCATAACAAAAACATAACACTATGAAAGCAGTCATTTTAGCAGGCGGACTGGGCACTCGTTTACGCCCTTTTACTCAGATTATTCCAAAACCACTACTCCCAATCGGAGAAAAATCGGTACTGGAAATTCAAATTGAACACTTGAAAAGTCATGGCTTTGATGAAATATATCTTGCCACAAATTACAAATCGGAATACATTGAAAAATTTTTCGGTGATGGCTCTGAGTATGGCATTAAACTGGAAATCAGCAAAGAAGACAAGCCATTGGGTACGGTTGGTCCTTTAACTTTGTTAAAGGATAAACTCACGGAACCTTTTCTGATGATGAATGGCGATATCCTTACTTTAATGGATTTCTCAAAG
Organism: Bacteroidales bacterium; assembly: GCA_027083715.1. Classification (GTDB taxonomy): domain Bacteria; phylum Bacteroidota; class Bacteroidia; order Bacteroidales; family NBLH01; genus NBLH01. Next base: position 7,745 of record JALWNR010000414.1, on the reverse strand, counting down.
TTTTATCAGTTTGCTGTTGAAAATCCGGCAACTTTCACGGTTGCCATCAAAGAATTTGTTACTCCCTTCCGTTTCGGAAATATTTTCTTTGCCGGCGATTTTGTAACCGGAATTGAAGAAAAAAAAGACATTGTAACAAAAATACTCGCCGGTATCTACATTATGAAACCCGATGTATTCAATTTTATACCCGATGGAGAATATTATGGAATGGACAGCCTGATTCAGGATATGCTGGCAAAAAAACTTTTGATAGCAAAATACGAAATACGTGAATACTGGCTGGATATCGGTATGGAAGATGATTACCGTAAAGCTCAGGAAATATACAAAGACAAGTTTTAGAAACCCTAACATAAAATAATTAACAATAGAATGTACAATTACAAAGGAAAAAGAGTGCTGGTTACAGGTGCTGACGGCTTTATCGGCTCGCATCTTACGGAAATGTTACTGAAACAGGGCGCAAAAGTCAGAGCCTTATCTTTTTACAACCCGTTTAATTATTGGGGATGGCTGGAAGATATTCCTGTAAACGATAATTTGGAAGTTGTTTCAGGCGATGTACGCGATTCAAACTTTTGCAACGTGATTAGTAAAGATATTGATATTGTTTTTCATCTGGCAGCCTTGATATCCATACCCTATTCCTATGTAGCTCCAAACTCATATATCGATACAAATGTAAAAGGAACACTAAATATGTGTCAGGCAGCACGCGACAACAAAGTAGGACGAATTGTAGTAACATCTACCTCTGAGGTTTATGGTACGGCAAGATATGTGCCCATTAATGAATCACATCCATTACAAGCACAATCGCCTTACAGTGCCAGCAAAATAGGTGCTGATGCAATTGCTCTGAGTTTTTACAATGCATTTAATTTGCCTTTAACCATCGCCAGACCATTTAATACCTATGGTCCGAGACAATCGGCAAGAGCAGTTATTCCGACAATAATTTCGCAAATAGCAGCGGGCAAAAAACAAATAAAATTAGGAGACCTATCGCCTACGCGCGATTTTAATTATGTAAAAGATACTTGCAGAGGCTTTCTGTATTTAGGTGATACAGAAAAATCAATTGGGAAAGCAGTAAACATCGGATCAAATTATGAAATTTCCATTCGCGATACACTTTATTTGATTAAAGAACTCATGAACTCTGATGTTGAATTTGTTCTGGACAAGCAACGCATCCGCCCCAAAAACTCAGAAGTATTGAGATTATGGTGCGACAATACAAAAATTCATGAATTAACAGGGTTTAAACCCGAATATGATATTCGAAAAGGCTTAACTGAAACCATAAAATGGTTCAGCGAAAAGAAAAATCTGGATAAATACAAAGTAGATATTTACAATATGTAATGTAAATAATTAGCATAAAATAAAATCAATTATTCGTAAATTTAGAGAAAAATACAATAAATTCAGTATAAACTTAAATTATCGGGCTATGAAAAAAATATTAATCAGCGGTGGCGCAGGCTACATTGGGAGTGTATTGGCTCGTTTGGTACTTCGAGCGGGATATCGGGTAAGAGTAATTGACAATCTTCGCTTTGGCGGAGAAGCAATTGTTGATTTGCTGAACGATGAAAATTTTGAATTCATCAAAGGAGATACCCGAAACAAGGAAGATTTAAAAAAAGCAGTGCAAGGAGTTGATTATGTAGCACATCTGGCTGCCATTGTAGGCGACCCCGCTTGTGCAAAAGAACCGGAACTGGCTAGGGAAACCAATCTGGAAGCCAGCAAACAGTTTTACAAAATTGCTAATGAGGCAGGTGTTCAGCGTTTTGTATTTGCGTCAACATGTAGTAATTACGGAAAAATGAAAGATGCAGCTGCATTTGTCAATGAAGCGTCTGAACTGGCTCCGGTTTCGCTGTATGCCGAAACAAAAGTTGCTACCGAGCAATTTCTGCTATCGCAGGATAAAAACAACACTTGCAAACCAACAATTTTGAGATTTTCAACGGTTTACGGACTTTCACCACGTATCCGCTTTGATTTAACTGTTAATGAGTTTACCAAAGAATTGGCTTTGGGACGCGAATTGGTTGTTTTTGGAGAGCAATTCTGGCGACCATACTGTCATGTTCTTGATTTGGCAAGAGCAGTTCAATTGGTTTTTGAATCGGATACTGAAAAAGTAGCCTTTGATGTTTTTAATGTAGGTGATACAAACGAAAACTATCAAAAACAAATGCTGGTAGATGAAATCAGCAAACAACTGCCCGATGTAAAAATTAAGTATGTGAAAAAAAATGAAGACCCACGTGATTACCGGGTAAACTTTGACAAAATTAAAAATACATTAGGCTATAAAATTACTATGCGGGTGCCCGATGGCATTGCTCAAATTATCAAAATAATTAATGATGGTTTTTTAAATAATCCTGATGACGCTAAATATAAAAATATATGATGGAGAATTTTATAAAATACGTTCAGGAGCTATACGGAACAAAAGATTTTATTCCTTTGCATGAACCTCGTTTCTGGGGTAATGAGCAAAAATATGTAGCAGATTGTATTGATTCTACTTTTGTTTCGAGTGTAGGCAAATATGTAGATAAATTTGAACAGCTAACCGCTGAATATACAGGTGCAAAATTTGCCATAGCTACGGTAAACGGAACAGCTGCCCTGCATATTGCCTTATTGTTGTCCGGTGTGAAAAACAGAGACGAGGTAATCACACAACCGCTTACGTTTATTGCCACGGCTAATGCAATCAGCTATTGCAATGCAAATCCTGTTTTTTTGGATGTGGATAAAGAAACGATGGGCTTATCGCCTGTAAAATTAGAAGAGTTTCTTACAGAAAATGCTGAAATTCATGATGACGGATATGCATACAATAAAACATCAAAAAACAGAATAAAAGCCTGTGTGCCCATGCATACATTCGGACATTCTGCAAAGGTGGATGAAATAGCTGCAATTTGCAAAAAATGGAATATTGAACTAATAGAGGATACGGCGGAAAGTCTTGGCAGTAAGTTCAAAGGAAAACACACCGGAACATTTGGCAAATTCGGCATTCTTAGTTTTAACGGAAATAAAACCATCACTACCGGTGGCGGCGGCATGATTATTACCAATGATGAAGAATTGGCAAAATTTGCAAAACACATTACTACAACCGGGAAAATACCGCACAAATGGGAATATGTACATGATGTGCGCGCATTTAACTATCGGATGCCTAATCTGAATGCGGCATTGGGCTGTGCACAAATTGAACAACTGGATTTTTTCATTACACAAAAAAGAAAACTTTTTAAAAAATACGAAATATTTTTTAAGGATACGGAAATTAATCTGTTCAAAGAGCCGGAAAACAGTTTTTCAAATTACTGGTTACAAGCAGTGGTTTTAAAAAACCGGAATGCCAGAGATAATTTTTTGGAATACACCAACGGAAAAGGGATAATGACACGACCAATCTGGCAGTTACTAAATAAATCAAAAATGTACAAAAATGCACAAATTGATGATTTAACAATTGCACAATGGTTTGAAGACCGTGTAGTAAATATTTCAAGCAGTGTGATAAAAAACTTATAATAAATAATTATGGCAGAGATAAATGTAAATTGCTATTTGCGGGCTTTTGAGCCGGAAGATTATAAAATAGTGCATAAATGGCGTACAGATCCTGAAATGACGGATTTATTGACCGGTAATGCCATATTTGTTTCTTCCGAAAGGGAAAAAAAGTGGATTGAAGAGAAAATATTTGATGACTCGAAAGAAATTTATTGGGCTATTTGTGATAACAAAACGCATGAAATGGTCGGAGTAACCAGTTTGAGAGAAATAGATTTTAGAAACAGGAAAGCTTTTATCGGAGGAATGACTGTTGGCAAAGAGTATTGGGGAAAACATTTTGCTTATTATGCAACTATTTTAGTAATGAAATATGCGTTTTTAGAATTGGGGCTAAATAAAGTGAGTACTGATTATATAGAAGCACATAAAGTATCAGAACACCTTCTGACTAATAAACTGGGGTTTAGTAAAGAAGGGATTTTCAGAGAAGAACTTTTTAAAAAAGGAAGATACCATGATATTGTTAAGGTAGCTATTTTGAAAAAAGAATTTGATGAAAAATATGGATATTAATGCTTTTCAATGCAAGAAATGAATGTACAACTATTTACATTAAACGAAGAAAAAAATTGGAGAAAATACATTTCCTTGCTACCTAAAACTCAGCAGGATATTTATTTTTCTCCCGAATATTATGCTTTGCATAAAAACTATGGCGATGGTGAACCCTTTTGCTTTCTGTTTGAGCAGGATGGTGAATTAGCTGTTTATACGTTTTTGAAAAATAAAGTAAACACAGAGTTTACAATGTCCGATATTGAATATTTTGATATACAAGGAGTTTATGGATATAATGGGGTTTTAAGCTCATCATACAAAACAGATTTTATTAATGGTTTTTATAATGAATTTGATGCTTTTTGTAAAAAAGAAAACATCATTGCCGAATTTACGCGTTTTCATCCCTTGATAAATAATTTTTCCTTTTCGGAAAATCATCTTAGGGTAGTTAAAGACCGAAAAACAGTTTGGCTGAATCTGACAAAAACAATGGACGAAATATGGAAAGAAGAATTTTCGTCGAAAAATCGAAACATGATCCGCAAAGCGGAAAAAAGCGGGTTAAAATTTCGTTTGGGAACAAGTGAGGACGATTATCTGGTATTCAGAAAAATGTATATTGATACCATGCATGCCGTAAATGCAAAATCATACTATTTTTTTAATGAAAAGTATTTTGCAGATTTCAAATCACTGATAAATAAAAAGCAAAGCCTACTATTGGCTGAATTGGACGGAAAAATAATTGCAGGTCTTTTATTAATGCTCGAAGGCAAATATGCACATTATCACTTATCGGCACGCCATAGAGATTACGGCAAGTATGCGGCAAATAATTTTTTATTGGAAAAAGCAATACAAATAGCCAAAGAAAAAGGAGCAGAACAATTTCATTTTGGCGGTGGAAACACGGTAAGTGAAGAGGATCAGCTTTTTAAATTTAAGGCAAACTTTTCAAAATCGAGAGCCGATTTTTACATCGGAAAAAAAGTTCGTAACCGGGAAATCTATGATAAAGTTTGTGCTGCATGGGAACAAAAACACCCGGAGCTAAAAGAAAAATACCGTAATTTTTTATTAAAATACAGAGAAACAGACTAAAACAACCCATAAAACAACAAAATGCTTATTAAAACCGATTGCAAATATTACTTGGCTTATAAGCCTTGCAAATTCCATAAAGAAGATAAACGACTTTGTGATGATTGCACAGAGTATCGTCCTGTTGAAACACGGATTCTGATGGTAAAGCTGGATGCTTTGGGCGATGTATTACGTACCACATCCATTTTGCCGGCACTGGTTGAAAAATATTCCGGTGCAGAAATCACCTGGATAACCAAAAAGAATGCATTCAGCTTACTGGATGGTAACCAGTATATTGACAGAGTTTTAGCCATCGAAGACAATTATTTGCAGTATCTGTTGAGTGAAGAATTTGATATAGGAATTTGTTTGGATGCTGACCCGCAAAGTGCTTCCGTTCTAAGCCTTGCAAAAGCAAAAGAAAAATTTGGTTTTGTGGCAGGAAAAAACGGGAAAGTTATTCCTGCAAATCCGGCTGCTGACAGTTGGTGGGAAATGGGAGTGAATGATGATTTAAAAAAATTAAACAGAGACACTTATCAAAAACACATATATCAAATTTGCGGATTGCAGCAGAAAATTGCTAAACCGCAAATCCAATTATCTGAAAAGTCAGTGAACTTTGCAAATGAGTTTAGAGAAAAAAATGAACTTGCACAGTACAAAAAAGTAGTCGGTATAAATACAGGCGGAGGAACACGCTGGCAGTACAAAAAATGGATATTTGAAAATTATGTCGAGCTGATTAAAATTATCAAAAAAAAGCATCCTGATTATGGTATTTTGCTGTTTGGAGGACCCGAAGAAATTGAGATGAATGAACAAATAAAACAGTTGATTCCTGATTTGATTATTGATGCGGGCTGTAAAAATTCAATCAAAGACTTTGCAGCATTGATAAACCTTACCAATTTATTTTTCACATCCGACAGTTTGGGTATGCACATAAGCGTAGCTTTGGACATTACAACAATTGTTTTGGTCGGACCTACATCTCCCTGGGAGTTGATGGTTTTTGATAATGGAGAAATTATTTACAACGAAGACATGGAGTGTATTGCCTGTTACAAATCAACCTGCGATTTAAAAGTAAATTGTATGAATACATTAAGTCCTGAATATGTTTACGATAAAATAAAAAAATATTTAACATCATGAAACAAGCATGATTATTTGGTAATATCTTCAATTAAAGGTGTAAATATTTTAAACGTGGAAGTTCCATATGATAATAAAAAACAATTAAAAATAATCACATGAAAGTTGCATTAGTAAGTTTTGGGCATGCAGACAGCGCCATTCCTATGGCAAAAGCATTGTCTGAATTTGTGGAGGTGGATTTATTGTTTACTTTTCCGATGAACAGGAAAAGAAACAATGTAATTGATTTTGAAGAACTTGATGTTCAGCCAGGAATGCAGAATGATGAGATTGTAGAGAAAGCTTTTTCCGCGGAAGTTAAAAAATATGTGGACGAAAGATTTAAAATGACATTGTTTATTTATAAAAGCCTGAAAATAAAATCATTGTCAAACCTTGCTTTGTCTCGTAGATATGCAAAAATCTTAAAATCTTATGACATAATTCATTTCAACGGAAAAAACATGCATATTTTGCCGTTAAAATTTTTCCTTGGAAAAAAGAAATTCATTTACACAGTACATGATCTGGAAAATCACAGCGGTGAACAAGCAAAAAATGTTTTGGCTCAAAAATTTAATCATAATATTTTAAAATCAGACAGCCATGTGATTATTCAAAATAAAGCAGATTACCGAAAGGTTATGGAAGAATACCATGAACAAACAGATACGATTCATTTTATCCCTTTCGGACAATTAGAGATTTATAAATATTATGATACATCAAGGATAAATGTACAGGAAAGTGATGTTTTATTTTTCGGAAGAATTTCGCCCTACAAAGGGATAGAGTATTTTATAAAGGCGGTTCAAATGTTGAAAAAAGATTTCCCAAAGCTAAAAGCAGTTATTGCCGGCAGTGGAAAATTCTATTTCGATACCCAAGAAATTGAACAAGATAAAACTTTTAGTATCATCAATAAATTTATTCAGAGTGATGAACTGGTAGCCTTAATAAAAGCAAGCAAAATTGTGGTTTGTCCATATACGGATGCCACGCAATCGGGTGTGGCACTTACAGCTTTTGTTTTTAACAAACCAGTTATAGCAACTGATACGGGAGGTTTTAGGGATGTAATTAAAAACGGATTAAATGGTTATTTGGTTCCGGGAAAAAATGCAGAAGCAATATACGAAAAAGCAAAACTTTTACTTGAAAATAAGCAGTTGCTTGAAAAAATGTCAGAAAACATTAAAGATGAAGCAGAAAGCGGTGATTTTGCATGGAGTACAATAGCCAAAAATTATATTGAGGTATATAAAAAAGCCCTAGGCAAATAAACATCGTGTTAGATGCTGAGTATTGAATGTTGAATATTATAAATTTAAATAATCAATAAACAACATACAACAATCAAGGAAAGAAGTATTTTTATTGAGTGTTGGATATTG
>JALWNR010000413.1 GCA_027083715.1 Bacteroidales bacterium | reverse complement strand
AACACAGGTTTTCATAGATATGAAATTAAAAATCTATAAAAATTAGCAAAAATCCGTTTAATCCGCCGATAGTCGGACACGTCGGTATTTTTATATTTTTTAACGTAGTTAAAAACAGTGTTTTACTCGTTTTATAAATCGGTTAAAAACTATTTAGTTCAATTTTATTGTATATGCTATTTTAAACCATCGCCATAAAAATCTATTCTACTTATTAAATATTGAGCAATAAGCAGAAGCAGTTGTTAAGATTTAAACTACACTCCTCCAAATTGCATTAAATAGGCTTTAATAAACCCATTTAAATCGCCGTCGAGCACTGCCTGAACATTTGATGTTTCAAAGCCGGTACGCAGGTCTTTTACCATTTTATACGGATGCATTACATACGAACGGATTTGTGAACCCCATTCTATTTTTAATTTACTTCCCTCAATTTTTGCCTGTTCCTCGCGTTTCTTTCGTAATTCCTCTTCGTAAAGATGTGATTTAAGAATACGCATAGCATTTTCTTTATTTTTTAATTGCGAGCGGGTTTCGGTATTTTCTACCACAAGCCCCGAAGGAATATGCCGTAAGCGTACACCGGTTTCTACCTTGTTCACATTTTGCCCTCCTGCTCCGCCCGAGCGATAGGTTTCCCATTTTATATCCGCAGGATTGATGACAATTTCAATACTTTCATCAACAATTGGTGCCACATAAACCGATGCAAAAGTAGTATGCCTTTTATTTGCCGAATCAAAAGGAGATAAACGTACCAATCGGTGCACTCCGTTTTCACTTTTTAGCATTCCGTAGGCAAATTCGCCTTCAAACTCAAGTGTAACCGTGCTTACACCTACAATTTCACCGTCCAGACGATAACTCTCGCGTACTTTGTATCCGTTTTGTTCGCCCCAGCGAATATACATACGCATGAGCATAGCTGTCCAGTCCAAACTTTCGGTTCCTCCGGCACCGGAATTTATTTTTAGAATCGCCCCAAGTTTATCTTCCTCATTGCGTAACATATTGCGGCTTTCCAAATCTTCTACCAGCTCCAGACATTTTTCATATTCAGCTTGTAGTTCTTCAGCATCCGCTTCGCCTTCTTGTGCAAATTCGTACAAAACCAATAAATCTTCAATAGCTTGTTCTACTTTATTGTAGGCATCAGTCCAGATTTTAATACTTTGTACCTTTTTTAGTTGTTGTTCGGCTTTTTTAGGTTCATCCCAAAAATCGGGTGCATGAGTTTTTTCTTCTTCGTTTTGTAGTAAGATAAGTTTGTCATCTATGTCAAAGATGCCTCCTCAACGCTTGCCCGCGTTTTTCAATATCTTTTATTTGATCTTTTGAAATCATAATTTTTATTTTAACAGCTACAAAAATAGTAAAATAATGTATAGTTTGTAGTTTATCCGTGTGATATGTTCTAATTGCAAAAAAAAAGAGACTGCTCGTACAGAACAGCCTCTTTGAAAATATATTGAATGATATTTGGCAGGATTACATCATCGGCATTCCGCCGCCCATTCCGCCGCCCATCGGTGGCATTGGAGGATTCTCCTCTTTTTCATCAGCAATAACTGCCTCGGTAGTTAATAACATACCTGCAATTGAAGCTGCATTTTCAACGGCAATACGTACTACTTTAGTCGGGTCAATTACACCGGCTTCGTACAAGTTTTCAAATACTTCGGTTCTGGCATTGTATCCAAAATCATTTTCACCTTCTTTTACTTTTTGGATAACAATAGCACCTTCACCGCCTGCATTAGCAACAATCTGACGTAAAGGCTCTTCCAAAGATCTGCGAATAATGTCGATTCCTGTATTTTCGTCTTCGTTATCGCCTTTCAGGTCTTTAATTGCTTCAATCGCACGGATTAAAGCCACACCACCACCAGGAACAATTCCTTCTTCAACAGCTGCACGGGTTGCACTTAATGCATCGTCCACACGGTCTTTTTTCTCTTTCATTTCTACCTCTGATGCAGCACCAACATAAAGAACAGCAACACCACCGGCTAATTTAGCCAAACGCTCCTGTAATTTTTCTTTATCATAATCAGAAGTAGTGGTTTCAATTTGTGCTCTGATTTGTTTTACACGTGCATCAATTTGCTCTTTATCACCGCGACCGTTAACAACAGTAGTGTTGTCTTTATCCATAACAATTTTTTCGGCTGTACCCAACATCTCTAATGTTGCATGTTCTAATTTCATACCTGTTTCTTCCGAAATTACAGTTCCGCCTGTTAAGATAGCAATATCTTGAAGCATTTCTTTTCTGCGGTCGCCAAATCCGGGAGCTTTAACAGCTGCAATTTTCAATGAACCACGTAATTTGTTTACAACCAAAGTAGCCAGTGCTTCGCCATCAACATCTTCTGCAATAATCAATAACGGACGACCGTTTTGAGCAACCGGCTCAAGTACAGGCAGTAAATCTTTCATTACTGAGATTTTTTTGTCGTAAAGCAAGATATAAGGCTCTTCCAATACGGCTTCCATTTTTTCTGAATCAGTAACAAAATAAGGAGAAATATATCCACGGTCAAACTGCATACCTTCAACTACCTCAACAGTAGTATCCGTACCTTTTGCTTCTTCAACGGTAATCACTCCGTCATTTTTTACTTTTTCCATTGCTTCGGCAATCAATTTACCGATTTCAACATCGTTGTTAGCCGAAATTCTAGCAACTTGCTCAATTTTTTTGTTGTCATCACCCACTTCTTTCGATTGGGCTTTAACGTTTTCAATAACTTTAGCCACAGCTTTGTCAATACCACGTTTCAAATCCATAGGATTTGCACCTGCAGCTACATTTTTTAAACCAACGTTGATGATTGATTGTGCCAAAACAGTTGCGGTAGTGGTTCCGTCACCAGCATCATCGGCAGTTTTTGAAGCTACGTCTTTGACCATTTGAGCACCCATGTTTTCAAACTGATCGGGAAGTTCGATTTCTTTTGCAACGGTTACACCATCTTTAGTAATTTGAGGTGCACCAAATTTTTTCTCAATAATTACATTACGTCCTTTTGGACCTAAGGTAACTTTCACGGCATTTGCCAGTTGGTCAACGCCTTCTTTCAGCAAATTACGAGCTTCTATGTTAAATTTGATTTCTTTTGCCATTTTTTCTTAAATTTTAATGGTTTATAAATTTTTGTTATACAATTGCTAAAATATCTGCTTGTTCTAAAATAAGGTATTCTTTGCCATCGTGTTCAATTTCTGTTCCGCTGAATTTTCCGTAGATTACTTTGTCTCCTACTTTTACTTCCATCGGGTTGTCTTTTGAACCGCTGCCAACAGCCAGTACAATACCGCTTTGTTGTTTTTCCTTGGCTGTATCGGGAATGATAATTCCTGAGGCTGTTTTTTCCTCGCTTACCGACGGTTCTACCAAAACACGTGTTCCAAGAGGTTTAATATTTACTTCTGCCATATTTTATCGTTTTAAATTTAAACGTTAATACTTATTTTTCGATGCTCTTTCCTTTCATAATTTGTGCCAAATCAATTTTTTTATTTTTTTCGGGCTTTTAGACAGTATGGCTATGTCAATTTTGCATACTTATATCTGTATTTATCGTTATTTTTTTCATTATCAACACATTATCTATTTTTCTGGTTTCTGTTTGCAAATTAACATAATACTGACATTTTGGCTGCTGGGTATAAAAAAAAACCACCTAACGGTAGCTTTTTTATTTATTTCTATTTTTTACGGGATATTAGTTGTACTCTTTTGTGTATTCAAACACATGTTTTGCAAAATCACTTCATTTGGGATTATCTCCATATTTTTCAATTAAAGCCGGATAATCTGAAAAGAATAATTTAAATTCTTCGACATATCTTTATATTTTTTATAAGCGTAACTTGTAAAGAAA
>JALWNR010000412.1 GCA_027083715.1 Bacteroidales bacterium | reverse complement strand
TTATAATTTTGCTTTTTATTTTTCGGTATCTTTACAAAAACTTTATATACGAAATATGAGATTAATTGTCAAGTCATTTTTTATTTTTTTTCTGATCGTTTCAGTCAGTACGCAAACACTGGCACAAAATAACAGAACATTAAAAAAATCGGATAAAATAATATTTATCCTTGGGAAAAAATATTATTTGCATAAAGTAAAGAGAGGGCAAACATTGTATGCTTTGAGTAATGCCTACAATGTTCCTATTCAGGATATACTTACTGAAAATTCTGTTTTGCTGAAAGGGGGGCTTAAAAGTGGCTTGGAACTAAAAATCCCTTTTGTTGAAGAAGAAACAGTAGTTGAGAATATTCAAGATAATGCTTCAAAAAATGAATTTATTTTTCATACGGTGCAGCCCGATGAAACTCTTTATTATCTGACAAAGAAATATCATGTAAGTAAAGATGATATTGTTAAATATAATCCGCAAATAAAAAATGGGAATTTGACAATTGGTCAGTTGATAAAAATTCCGAAAGAAAGTTCAATTCCCGGTGATTTTCAGAGTGATTATTATTTTCATACGGTAAAACCGGGTGAAACTCTTTTCTCAATTGCACAAAAGTATGATGTTGATATTGAAAGTATTCAAAAATTAAATCCTGAAATTTATGATAATTTACTGAAAGTCAACCAAGTACTTAAAATTGCCAAAAATAGTTTTAGTCAAAATGAAACTTTGATAATTGACCATAATTATAGTGAAGACTATAAATATTTTGATAATGACCCCTTGTATTTTGAAGAAACGGGTACTATACCTTGTAAGAATTTCCATTATAATAGTTCTATGAAATTTAAAGTGGCTTTAATGCTGCCATTGTATCTGAATGATAATAGTCTTTCGGTAGCCGAGACGGGGAATTTTTATAAAAGCTCAAAGAATTTTTTTGAAATATATCAAGGTATGTTATTAGCTGCCGAACGAATGAAAAAAATGGGCTTATCAGTAGAGTTTTATGTTTATGATACCGAAGGAAGAACAGATAAAGTGCAAAATATTCTATCAAAGCCTGAATTGAGTGATGCAGACTTGATAATAGGACCTGTTTATAGTAAAAATTTTCAACTTGCATCTGATTTTGCAAAGCAACACCGTATAAATATTGTGTCGCCCGTTCCTTTATCTTCCAATATATTAGTACGGAGCAATCCTTTTGTTTTTATGGCAAATCCATCGATAGAGAGTAAAGTGGCAATTCTGGCTAAACATCTGGCAGGAAATTATAATCATAGTATTATTGTGGTACATAATGGAACTGATGAGGAGGAAAAAATCATTAATTTGCTTAAAGATCGATTGGTAAAATCTTATGCACCTTATCAGGATGTTGACCAAGTTGTGTTTAAGCAGATTAATTATAAAATAAGCGGTATTGACGGTGTGATGGATGCTTTATCTATCGGGATAGAGAATGTTGTACTGATACCATCGGGAGATGAAGCATTTATTACCGATATTGTTACTCGATTAAATTATAAAAAAGACCGATATAAAATATCTGTTTACGGAATGCGTTCATGGGAAAATTACCGTAATATACCTGTGGAATATATGGCTAATTTGGACTGTCATTTTGGGACTACCAGCCATATTGATTATAATAGTAGTGCAGTGAAAAGTTTTTTGCGACAATATCGAAATATTTATGCATCAGAGCCGGGCTTATACAGCTTTCTGGGTTATGATGTGGCAAATTATTTTTTAAACGTATTGAAAAATTATGGAAAACATTTTCAATTTTGTTTAAATTACGATGCTACCGTACCTGAAAAAGGATTGATGTTTTCATTTAATTTTGAGCGTGTTACCCCATTTAGTGGATTTGAAAACTATTGGTTGAATATCATAAAAATTGATAAAGATTATCATTTAATTGAAATAAAATAGTTGTATCGGTTTTTGTTTGTTGAAAAGTTTGTATTTATCGGTTTAGCTCAACGAATTTGCAATAATTGAAAAATAAATTAAGTAAAGACAGTATTTGTCTTTATTTGTTTGTATTTTTGAAATATTGTTCAAACCGATTGATGCAAATTCATTATGATAATCAAAATTAAATTTAAACTTTCCGAAAAAAATCAAATTTTACCTTTAAATTATCAATACCCTATAAGTTCGTGGATTTATAAAGTTTTAGAAAAAGCAGACAGTACATTTTCTCAAATATTACACGAGCATGGTTACAGAACAGAAAAAGGAAAAACTTTTAAGTTTTTTACTTTTTCAAAGCTAAGATTTCCGAAAAATACATGGAAAATTATTCCTAATACCGACCGAATGGAAATTAATGCATCAAATGCATATTTAAGAATATCATTTTTGCTACCCAAACAAATCGAAAATTTTGTAATCGGTCTTTTTAAAGAACAAACAACATTTATTGGCGATAAAATTTCCGGTATTAACATGAAAGTTGAAAGTATTGAAACACTTAAACCGATTTTAAAAAATAAAACAGACAATAAAGATTATATAACAGCGAGGTTAAAAACTGTAAGTCCTCTGGTTTTAGGAATAAATATTGAAGACCAAAAAAATGAGCAATATTTTGAACCAACACATCCTCAATACAAAAAAATATTATTAAATAATCTGATAGACAAATATAAAACCGGAACCGGTAAACAAATAAATATTGATAATTTGAATTTTACCCTTACAAAACTCTATAAAAACAAGAAAGGAAAACCCAAAACCGAGCTGCAAACCATAAAAGCATTTACATCGGCAGAGACTAAAATAAAAGGCTATTACTACGAGTTTGAATTAAGCGCACCTGCCGATTTTATAGAAATTGGATTAAGTGCCGGATTTGGAAGTATGAATGCTTTGGGTTTTGGGTTTTGCGAAATTGTAAGTGAAAGCTGAAAAAACAATTTAAAACACATAAAATGTCAGAAGCTTCGCAAAAAAAATTCAGGCAAATGCTTGAATTATTATTAATGCTTGACAATAAATTCGGAAGAGAGAAAAAAGCATTGGCAAAATATTTTAATTGCTCTACAAGAACCATAGATCGCTATTTTAATACCTTTAAAGAAGTAGGATTTGTGATTGAGAATAATAAGGGCTTTTTTAAAATTAACCGTAAAGAATCGGATTTTAAAGATTTAAGCGAATTATTACATTTTTCGGAAGATGAATCATTAATTCTTACAAAGGCAATTGAATCTATTGATGCTACAAATGAACTTAAAGAACAACTTAAAAAGAAACTGTATTCTATTTATAACTTCGACAGAGTAGCAAGTCCTATTGTTAAAAAACACAACAAAGCGATTGTACAAAAATTAATTAAAGCCATTTCAGAAAAGAAACAAGTAAGATTAATAAAATATCGTTCTGCAAACAGCCAAAATGTTACAGACAGAATTGTTGAACCTTTTGATTTTACGCAAAATTACACCGCTCTTTGGGCTTACGAGCCCGAATCGGACACATGCAAAACATTTAAAGTAAGTCGAATAACAAATATAGAAATACTTCATCAAGAACATATATTTATGGAAAAGCACCGTAAAGGGAAACTTGATGTATTCAGAATGACCGGTAAAAAAGCAATCAAAGTAAAACTAAAATTAAGCCTAAAGGCTTATAATTTGCTGATTGAAGAATTTCCACGTGCCGAACTATACACACAAATGCTTAATGACAATCTGTATGTTTTTGAAACTACTGTTTTTAGTCTGTACGGAATAGGCCGTTTTGTGCTTGGTTTACCTTCTGATATTAAAATAATCACACCGCAAGAGCTTAAAAATTATGTTATTAAAGAAATGAAAGAAGGAATAGGGAAGTTTGAAAAATAAAATTTAAAAAGACAGTATTTGTCTTTTTAATATCG